>JAOUGQ010000087.1 GCA_029865515.1 Nitrospirota bacterium | reverse complement strand
GACACCCCATAAAGAAAGAGCCGCAGGATTAGCCCTCCTTCCCGTCTTTGCCACAATCGGGTTTTACCTCCTACCCGCAGACTGGCAATCTCAACCTGCCATTCAATTTGCTCCACAACTGATTGCTTATCTGGCGTTGGGACTCTGGGCCGTTCACAATGTTGACCGGTTACCCAGACTTGGGCTTGAATCCAATAACATTCGAGCCGGCCTTGGGTGGGGCACAATGACGGGAATCAGCCTGGGATGCATGAATACGCTGATCATTCTTTTTGTCATACCAACATTGGGTGGCAATATTGATTTTCTCCCTCACACGCCGCATGCCCGTATTCCACCCTGGATCATGGTGCCCTGGTTTATACTGGTCATCGCAATAGCTGTAGAATTAAACTTCCGTGGATTTCTCTTGGGAAGGCTTTTGACGTTGTTGGCTCCTGAACCCGATAACTCCAATCTGACTCAAAGCAGGTTCATCCGGACTCGAGGGGCTATCATCCTCCCTCTGGGAATTTCAGCCCTGACATTTTCCTTTGATCCCTTTATGGTCACCACGTTCCGTCATTTACACTGGATTGCGGTATGGGATGGATTGATTTGGGGATGGATGAGGATCCGCATGAATAACCTCTATGCCGTGATTTTCGCCCATGCCATCGAAGTCATCATTCTCTACCTCATCATGAGGGCCACCCTCTCATGACTCCCTCATTTTCTCCTTATCTTGTCAACGATCGATTTGGAGACCCCGGCCTCTATGTCGAAGTCCGTTGGAGCCGGCGGGCACTGCTGTTTGATCTTGGTGATAATACCTCGTTGAGTCCATCCCGGCTTCTAAGAGCCCAGGATATTTTCGTCTCTCACACCCACATGGATCACTTTATCGGGTTTGACCGGCTGGTTCGCGTTGCTCTAGGTCGTGGCAAACACCTTCGATTGTATGGTCCACCGGGCCTCATTGAGAATATCCAGGGAAAACTCCGGGGCTATACCTGGAATCTGGTTGACGGATATCCGCTGACCATCGAAGCCAGGGAGTTTCACCCGTCCCATATCCAACCGGCTCACTTTCATGCAAAAGACGCATTCATCTGTCAGCTCGAAGCACCGATCCCTGGGGATCATTCACAGATCTTTACGGTTCTTCACGAACCCGCTCTTCTCGTCAAGGCCGTGACGCTGAACCACCGCATCCCCTCCCTGGCATTTGCCCTCGAAGAGCCCTTTCATATCAATATCAATAAAGTCCGACTCCATGAAGCCGGACTTCCGGTGGGCTCCTGGCTCAAGGAAGTCAAACAATTGATTTGGGATGGCGCACCGGATTCGCATACTTTTTCGGCCACGTTGTATGTTGAACACCGGAAAGAAGAGCGCACATTTAATTTGGGCACACTGAAACGAGAATTTACCACGATCACCAGGGGGCAAAAAATCGCCTATGTCGTCGATTGCCGGTATGATGCAGAAAATGAGGAAAAGATTATTCAGCTATGCCGGGGGGCCGACACCCTATTTTGCGAGGCGCCATTTTTAGAGGCAGACCGGGGGAAAGCCGCCAACCGTTACCACCTCACGGCCAATCAAGCGGGAATTCTTGGACGAAAAGCCGAAGTGCAACAATTGGTGGTCTTTCATTTTTCACCCAGATATACCGGCCAGGGGGACGTGCTTCAACGGGAGGCCATGCAGGCCTTTCACGAACATTAACATGACACACTGCGGGGAGGAACAATGGCGGAATGGGTCAGATACGGGTTGTATTTTTTCCTGGGCGGATTATTAGTCAGTGTCTCCACTTATCTGGGAAGTCATGGCAAAGGGTTCCTTGCCGCGTTTGCCAGTACGTTGCCAGTCATTAGCGGATTGACTTTTATCCTGGTCTACGTCAATGCGGGATCGGCTCCGACCGTCTCGTTTGCCAAACATTTAATTTGGCTATCTCCCCCATGGTTTGTGTATGTGGGAACGATGATTGCCGTCGTTCCAAAGTTAGGCTTTTGGCCGGCATATGGGCTGGCTCTCGGGTTATACTTGGCAGGAGTGGGGCTGACTCGACTTTTTCTTCACTAATGCCAAGAAGGCTCCGGTCGTGGCTCATGGCTTTTCGAAGTTTTTGGGCCCGTCCCCTGAAAAAAACTCTTTCTGTTGAGGACACATACCATGGCTGAATTCATTAAACCGATCATTCACGCATTTTTAGTCTGCGACACCATTATCATCGATAGTCTGACAGGCAAGAAGAGCATCATCGGAGCCTTCACGCACCTCTGGGCCAAGACGTTTCCCTGCCAGCACCCACAAGTCGGCGTCTATTTCTCGCTCACGGATGCGGAAGGCAAATACGCATTCGAAATCCAATTGGTGTACCTTGATAAAGACCAAATCGTGGGCAAAGGTTCCCTCCCACCCATTGACATTCCAAGCCGCTTGGGCACACACGACTTTGGCGTGAACATTCCCTATCTGGTATTTCCAGGACCAGGACGGTATGAGTTCCGACTCTATGCCGATGGCCATTTCATCACTCAGAAAGACTTTCAGGTTATCCTGCAAGAAGCACCTGTCCCGCCACAATCCTGAGAAAGCATCGGCCTCAAGTTCCGATCGAAGCAACGATCGATTGTCCGTCCCCTCTTACCGGTTGTACGGGTTACACTCAGGATTTTCAGCCTATGATCAGGACAAACGTCTCAACAATATGATCCTCCGCAGGGCATGAACGTTCCAAACCTGCCTGAATCTGGCAGCAACCAACAACGAATTCCATCAATCTCACCATCTCCCTTCATTCTCCGGATTTTACATTTCCTCTCTAGCCACCGATGAACTAGGCGGTAAGGGTCACCCAAACGCCTAAAGGGCACCATCAATAGGCACTATCGGACAGAAGGGTTTTCTCACTTTCAAAACCGGACATGGCCACATTTCTTATAGGGGGCATCGGAATGAATTCAACACACCAACAACAGAAACCACGCATAAGCTGCCTTCTCATCTTGATCCTCATTTTGATGGGTACCGGCACGGTCCAAGGCCAGGTCGTGGGGGATGGGTACAACAACAGCCTGATTTATAAAATCCAGTCCGACACGAATACCGTCTATATTTTGGGATCGATTCATGTGTTGGCCGAAGAATATTATCCCCTGACCAGATCCTTCTCATACGCCTATTACAATTCCCAGAAAGTCATCTTTGAGATTGATCCGGAAATTTTGTTTTCTCCCGACTCATTTACCAAGCTCGAAAAACAGTACACCTTTCAAAACGGGAACACCCTGAAAAGGGCTCTCTCCCCAAAAACCTATTCCCTCCTCAAACAAAAGGTCGAGGCCCTGGGAGGTGACATCCAGAAAGTGGAAAAATACAAACCCTGGGTCCTCTATCTCACGTTAAGCGGAAAATTTGACTCATCTAAAGACTTTCGCCCTGAATTAGGAATCGAAAATCATTTCTATCGCATGGCGAAAGATGCGGGAAAACCGACTGGAGGGCTGGAAACCGTACAAGACCAATTGGATGTCTTCGATACCCTCCCCCTCAAAATCCAGGATGCTCTCCTCCAGGAATCACTCGCCATCACCGGATCGAAGGAACGGGAAAAGGCCTTTTTGCATATGGTGAAAGCCTGGCACCAGGGAAGGCTGGACGGGTTAGAACAATTGGTAGAGACATTCAAAACCTATCCCCTGTTCTACAAAAAACTCCTGGTACAACGAAACCGGAACTGGATTCCCCAAATCGAATCCTTCTTAAAGGAGGACAAAAACGTGTTGGTCATCGTGGGTGCGGCTCACTTGGCGGGAGAAGACGGATTGATCGCCCTGCTGAAACAAAAAGGCCTCCAAATCGAACGGGTATCTTATGCCATACCCTAAGAAGAGAGAGGGTCTGCTGAATAATGGCAATATTTTGGCTTATGATTCGTATGTGAGAAACCGGGAGTCACACGACAAACAATGTGTTCAAAAAGATCCGTCCAGCAAGGCCACAGCTACCTGGATGGGCGGAGCGTACGAGAGGTACGTAAGCACAGCCAAGGAGCGAGAACGCCGCTGGCGGTCTTTTTCAAGACTTCCAGAGGTTAATGTCGATCAGCATCGGCAACCCCCCTCCTGGCCATCCAATCAATACATTGCGGACTCACTAATTTTAACCACCGGCCCCATTGTCCTCTCCAGGATGTGAACACCAGCCGTTTCCGCTGAGCCATCCCCTTCACGATGGTGTCCGCACACCTCTCCGCGGTTAAAAATCTGGAATGTCCCCGAAGCACCCGCCCGAAAGGTAGACCATTGGCCCCGACACTTCGCTCATGAATTTCGGATTGCACAAAATCAGGTGCCACAATGGTCACCGTGACTCCCGTTCCCGCCAACTCGATGCGAAGCGACTCAAAAAATCCATTCAACGCATGCTTACTGGCACAATAGGCCGAATGAGAAGGCACCCCCGTCAAACTCGCCACACTGGAGATCGCAACAATCCGGCCCTGTGTTTTCTTCAAGAACGGCAAAGCGAATTTTGTACAGTACACGCTCCCGAAAAAATTCACCGCCATCACCTGTTGAAAAAGACGCATGTCCTGAACATCCTCTACAGTTGACCACATGGACATGCCGGCATTATTCACCAAAACATCAATCCGGGAAAATTTCGAAGCAGCCTGTTGAATCATGGCCGAACAGGCTTGTGAATCCGTCACGTCGGTGGGAATCACCAGTGCGGACGCACCCAGGCTTTCACAGATGAGAGCGACCTCTTGCAACCGTGCCTGATCTCTCGCGACCAAAACCAGTTTGGGCGAGTGCGGAGCCAACGCACAGGCAAGGGCTTTGCCAATTCCAGAAGACGCCCCGGTGATGAGAATCACCCGGTGAGTAAATTCGCGCATCGTCCCTCCCGCTTGAATCAATGCATGGATAGACCCTATTGACAGATTTTTCTCACGAGCGTAGCATTACTCTCACGCTCATGAAAGTCGATTATGAATGAAAGGAGAACATGAGCGTACCGCTCCTTTCAAACCGTACAGAGGAAAGGGGGTCTCACATGGACGACCTTACTCCACCGGACTTTGTTGGCCCATCGGCGGCGAATCCCGCCTCAGCCTCCTGACGGGCCTTCTCGTTTTTGCCGAATCATTTCCCGACTCCAACACAAGCATGCCGAAGGGCATTTGCGATCAGGCAAACTCATCAGCTTGGAAGTGAGTAAGAAGAGGGAAGTCACCTTCACATCTGAAAGATTCGGCCAAACCATAAACGAGAAACTCGTCACTAGCCTACTGATGGGCCAATCAACACATGAGGGTTACCTTCCGTGGTGTATGCCACATAATCCGAGGGGCTCCCTTTTACGGGACTAGCCCCTCGGGTTGTTTTTTATAGAAACAGGGGAACCCGAAAACTGCTCTCTTCTTACTCTAGAACAATCAATCCCATTGACCACCTGAGATGAGCATCCATCCGACACCGTTTCAACCATTTCGCCTTGAGTTACCAGGCTGGATCACCGAATATCTTGTACAGCAACCGGAAACCTATCCGACCCCGGAGGCTCGCATGGAACTGGTCACTAGACTGGCGCAACTCAACATAGAATATGGAACAGGTGGACCATTTGGAGCAGGGGTTTTCCGCTTAGACACTCAACAGTTGGTCGGGCCAGGCGTAAATCTCGTCCTTTCATCAAAGAGTTCAATCGCCCATGCTGAAATCGTTGCCATCATGATGGCGCAGCAAGCTGTGAGATCCCATGATTTAGGAGCGATCGGGCTTCCCTCTCACGAATTGGTGACTAGTTGCGAGCCATGCGGTATGTGCCTGGGGGCGATTTCCTGGTCCGGCATTCGGCAAGTCGTATGTGGTGCCCGGGGAAGCGATGCCGAAGCCGTAGGGTTTGATGAAGGTCCCAAGCCTGTCAATTGGGTTACCGAACTTGAGCAGCGCGGGATCACCGTGACCCTGGATATTGGGCGGACCAACGCATCCTCTGTGTTACAACAATATGTCCAAAACGGCGGAGAGGTGTATAACGGCAGGCAAGGCTAGATGATAACCATTCGGAACTTTTCCAATTTCGAGGAGAACGTGTAATGACTCCCAGACGAAAAAAGACAAAGGCTTCCCACTCATCCATCACCCTCGCCATTGATATAGGCGGGTCGGGAATCAAAGGCATCCTGCTCAATCAGTCCGGTCAACCCGTGACGGAGCGCATCAGAATTGTCACACCGCAACCCGCCACTCCCCAAGCCATCGTGCCGATTATTTCGGAAATCGCCAAAAGTCTTGGCCGGTTTGATCGAGTGTCAGTGGGCTTTCCCGGCGTGATTCATCTGGGCCTAGTTAAAACAGCACCAAACCTGCATGCATCCTGGCCTGGAACCAATCTTGTTCAAGAACTGAAACGACAGCTTAAGAAGCCGGTTCGGGCTGCGAATGATGCGGATGTGCAGGGTTATGGAGTCATCAAAGGGCAAGGGGTCGAGCTCGTCATTACTTTGGGGACCGGGTTTGGAACGGCGTTATTTATCAATGGCCACCTCGTGCCTAATATGGAAATTGCCCACCATCCCTTTAGAAAGCGGCAAACATACGAAGTCCAATTGGGTGCCAGCGCCCTGAAAGAGGTGGGGGGAAAAAGATGGAACCTACGTCTCGGCAAAGCCATTGAGCTATTAGATCGAGTGATCAATTTCGACCATCTCTACATAGGCGGAGGCAATGCCAAAAAGGTGACTATTGCATTGCCATCTCATGCCACGATAGTCTCCAACGCGGCCGGTCTCCTGGGAGGAATCGCGCTCTGGGCCGACCCCAATGTCCGCCTTCCACAGACAACCAAGGGCCCTGGCAAAGGAGCCGCACGAAAAGAATCTCCTAGAAAAAAGGCCTCAAAAACTCTCCAGAAAAAAGGCCAAGGACTCTCATAAACAGCTCAATGTTCAACTTGCTCCACGACGACCTGCATCCAACCTGCATCCTGAGGAAAATCGCCTAGCTGACTCACCACCATGACTCCCTACGGATTACCGCAACTTCTCTGGGTTGGTGTGGGCGGCTTTTTAGGCTCGGTGGGCCGCTTCGTGGTCGCCGGCTTCTTTAACCGCCTCAGTCCGGCCCTCGCCTTCCCAATCGGGACCTTGGCCGTGAACATCCTCGGCTGTTTTTTGATCGGGCTACTCCATGGGTTGGCCGAGTCCCGGAATCTATTAGGAGCGGACATCAGAGTTTTTCTTTTTATCGGAGTGCTCGGTGGATTCACGACCTATTCCACATTCGGCTTCGAATCCCTTGCTCTGCTCAGAGACGGGGAGTTTTTCAAAACATCGGCCAACATCCTGCTCCACGTGATCGTAGGGCTTTCGGCCGTCTGGATTGGCGACACCCTCGGTCGCCTGTAAGCTCGGGCCTCTTCCTCGCAATTTACCGTAACCGATTGAGGGTGCATTTCTTCCCTTGCAGCCACTTGGCGAGAAGAGGGTGAACACGGTACAACCATGAATCATCTTTTTTTCTATCCGAATTACCGGCCATTCCGAATATGTCCACCAAGAAGTCGGCGCCAGCCCACCGTTCCCCGCAGACCGAGCTGATTATTGAGGGGGCACGGCAAAATAATTTAAAAAACATTTCTCTCAGCATTCCGCACAACGCCGTAACCGTTATCACCGGGGTATCGGGATCCGGCAAATCCTCCTTGGCCTTCGACACCCTTTTTGCAGAAGGCCAATGGCGCTATGTGGAGTCGCTGTCCTCCTATACACGCATGTTCCTGGATCGCGTTAAACGGCCGGATGTAGACCGCCTCGCCCACATCCGCCCGTCCATCGCTCTGGAACAAAAAAACCCGATCCGCACCTCCCGCTCGACAGTGGGGACTTCCAGTGAAATCTCGGATTATCTGCGCTTGCTCTTTGCCAAAATTGGACGGCCCACCTGCCCTGATTGTCAGCAGGAAGCCGTGGCCCACCATCCCACCACCATCGCTCAGGAACTTCTCGACCAGTTCCCGGATTCTCGTGCGCTCGTCATGTTTCCAAAAACGACGCCCCACCCGGACGCACTGGATTCCATGAAAACCGGGCTCCTGAAGCAGGGCTTTGTCCGAGTGATGGTCAACGACCACCTGATCAACCTCAACTCCGACGATCTACCGGATTCGATGCCCCAGGAATTCCTGGTAGTGGTAGACCGCGTCGTACTCAGCGCCGACTCCCGCAGTCGACTGGTCGAAGCCCTGGAAACCGCGTTTCACGAGAGCGAAGGGCGAGCCAGGGTGACCGTGGCCGACACCCATGGATTGGCCTATCACTCCACGTTGCAATGCCCCGGATGTGGACGTACCTTTGCTCCTCCCCGGCCGATCACGTTTTCCTTCAACCATCCGCTTGGGGCCTGTCCTGAATGCAAAGGGTTCGGCAACGTCCTCCGGTATGACGAGGCGCTGATCATTCCCGACCCCGGCAAATCACTGGCGGAGGGATGCATTGAACCCTGGACGAAACCGTCAAACGTCTGGTGGCAGCAACAAATGCTCAAAGCCTTTAAGGCCAAAAAATTCGACGCTGCCGCACCCTACCACTCGCTCACAGAAACCGGGCGAGACTTCATCTGGAAGGGCGCCGGCAAAATTGAAGGCATCGATGATTTTTTCCAATACCTGGAAGGCAAACGCTACAAAATGCACGTGCGGGTGTTCCTTAGCCGCTATCGCAGCCCCCAGCGGTGCGCCAACTGCCAGGGCAGCCGCCTCCGCCCCGAAGCCTTATGGATCAAGGCTCACGAACGAAACATTCACGAGGTCGGAGACTGGCCGCTCAACAGACTGCAGGAATGGCTCCAACACCTGCCCCTCAGTCCCTTTGAGCAGTCCCTCAGCAAGGAACTCCTCAAAACGCTGGAAGAAAAATTGTCATTTCTGATTTCAGTGGGGCTGGACTACTTAACACTCAATCGGGAAATGAGAACACTCTCAGGCGGTGAAGCCCAACGCATTCATCTGGCCAACCAGTTAGGCGCCAGGCTCGTCGGCACGCAATATGTGCTGGATGAACCCACCATCGGCCTCCATCCCAAAGATACCGAAGCGATGGCTGGTATCCTGCAAGACCTGGCGCAACTGGGAAATACGGTGATAGTAGTCGAACATGATCCGTATATCATTCAACAAGCCGACTTTGTGGTGGAAATGGGACCGGCCTCGGGGGACCATGGTGGTCAGGTGGTCTGCGCGGCACCCTTTGAAACCTTTCGTCAGCATCCGCAGGCCTTAACGGCACAGTATCTCAGGGGCGACCGGTCGATACCCATCCCCGAAAAACGGCGAACCGGTTCAGGGCACGTGCTCACACTCACCGGTGTCCAGGAACACAACCTCAAAAACCTGACCGTACAGATTCCCTTAGGCAAACTCGTGTGCGTAACCGGCCCTTCCGGATCCGGCAAAAGTACCTTGGTCGAAGACACCATCTACCGCGCCGTGGCACGAGCATTCAAACTCGACTCCATCGCACCCGGGACATTCGATACACTCACCGGCATAGAATCGCTCCGATCGGTCTGCCTCATCGATCAGGAACCCATCGGCAAATCACCCCGCTCGAATCCTGTCACTTACATCAAAGCCTACCAAGACCTTCGCGCCCTCTTTGCCTCCTCACCGGAAGCGCGCCGCGCCCGCCTCACTCCAGCCCATTTTTCGTTTAACACCGGCAAAGGACGATGCCCCAGATGCCAGGGCAACGGCTATGAAAAACTCGAAATGTATTTCCTGGCCGACCTCTACGTACCCTGCGCCGACTGCGAAGGGAAACGCTTTCAACCCAAAATCCTGAACATCCGCGTGAAAGGCTACGCCATTCACGAAGTCCTGGAATTGACCGTCGATCAAGCCTTGGACGCATTTGGCGGAACCTGCCCTTCACTTAAACGAAGCCTGCAGGTCCTACAAACATTGGGATTGGGATATCTGCGGTTAGGACAACCAGCCACCAGCCTTTCAGGCGGGGAAACCCAGCGGCTAAAAATCGCGAGGGAACTGGCCAATGCCCCGCCGCCTTCAAAAAAAGGCCAGAAGACCACAGGCATGCTCTATGTCCTGGATGAACCGACGCGCGGACTGCACCTGGAAGATGTGAAACGATTGCTGGGGGTATTGGGACAACTCGTGGATGAGGGGCATACCGTCCTGGTAGTGGAACATCACCTGGACGTCATCAAATGTGCCGATTGGGTCATCGACCTCGGCCCCGGCGGCGGCGAATCCGGCGGCCACATCGTCGCCCAGGCCCCACCGGAAGACATCGCAAAAAACCCGAATTCCATCACCGGACACTATCTGAAACCTCTGGTCTTTTAAATCTAACACCGTCCAGTATGGATCTACTTATGCCGGTTAACTTTGACAGCAGCCACAATTCAGCACCAGCATAAAATATGAGGGAAGCTTGTCTTTTCCCCTATTCAAGTTTCGATGGGTCTAACAACCGTGCACCATGATAGATCGTCAACAGATCCAGGTTGGCATCTTTCAGACGGTAGACCCGCCGGTAATTGCCCAGAATGACCTCTCGCACAACAGGATCATTTAACTCGGGAACTATCCGGCCAGACTAGGGATACGCAGCAATGCGGTCAACAGCTTGAAAGATATCTACAACCAGGAGGCGGGCATACTGAGCAGAATCTCTAGCGATGAATTCGACGATTGAATGAAGGTCTTCCGCTGCCTGAGGAGTCCACCTTACTTCAACCACTTTTACATCTTTTGCTTAACCTGCTCATGAGGAATCGTTTGACCGGCGTCGGCCTGCTGGATGCCTTTTTCAACCTTTGCCAAAAATAGTAGGCGTTCCATCGCATCCTCAAAAGACGCATCGTCAGGAAGGGTCTCGACCGCTTTCAAAACTTTTTGTTTGGTGGTCATCATCTGATCAGAATACCCTGCCAGAGGGTACAATTCCATGCCTTGGCAATTGGGTGATTGATCTTGGACCAGGCGGCGGCGAATCCGGCGGCGCCATCGTCGCCCAAGGCCCGCCGAAAGACATTGCCAAAAATTCAAAATCCATCACCGGTAAATATTTGACCCTTTAGTCTTCCAAAGCTAACGTTTTGGGGAAAAGTACCAGGACCTGATCTTGCAGTTCGATGCGGT
>JAOUGQ010000376.1 GCA_029865515.1 Nitrospirota bacterium | reverse complement strand
TAGAAGAGTCAAACAACCAGCCCGTGCCTTTCATAAAAGACTGATATCTTTTAAGGTAAAGCCGGATGTGGCTCCTTCTCTAAAAAGAGTGTGATGCGTGCCGATGCACTCACCTCCCCCATTTTTTTCCATTGTCATCCCGACCTATAACCGACCCAAACAGCTTGCCTCGTGCCTACACTCCATAAACGGGCTCACGTATCCTCGTGAGCGCTTCGAGGTGATTGTTGTTGACGATGGAAGCCACACCCCATTGGATTCCATCGTGAAATCATTTTCAGGACCTTTGGCTATCAGACTCATTACGCAACCCAATTCAGGGCCCGCGTTGGCGCGCAATCGCGGAGCATCCGATGCCCAAGGCGATTTTCTGGCCTTCACAGATGATGATTGTTCGCCATCCTCAAGCTGGCTGCATGCCTTAACCGAGACCTTCCTTGAAACGCCGGATAGCGGTGTGGGAGGTAAGACGATTAACAGTCTTCCTGGCAATCCTTATTCCACGACAAGTCAGCTGCTCCTTGATTACTTGTATGAGTACTACAATCAAGACTCGTATAAAGGAAAGTTTTTTGCTTCTAACAATATGGCGTTTCCTCGAAAGGCTTTTCTGGAGAGCGGCGGCTTTGATGCCCAATACCGTCAGGCTGCCGCGGAAGATCGGGAACTATGCCACCGATGGGTCGCACAGGGCCGGCGCTTGCGCTACGCGCCGGGGGCCTTAGTGTCTCATGCCCATTCTCTTGCCTTGGGCACACTGTGGCGCCAACACTTCACCTACGGCCGTGGCGCATTTTTCTTTCATCGAATGAGAGCCGCACGCGGTGAAGGGCCGGTCAGAGTCGAGCCACTGTCGTTCTACCTGAACATGTTCAGGTATCCATTCAAATACGCCTCCTTAAGCCGTGCCATCCCTATTTCCTTTCTGATAATGATCACACAGGCTGCCAATGCAAGCGGATATTTTTTGGAAAAGGTCAGGAATCGAACGCGACACTCAACCCTTTTGGGACCAAATTGATGAAAGGGAAAAGGCAGAGGTGACCAAGGTGGGAGATCAACAAGATGGAATCTACGGTGAGTGTCCCCCCATGCCAATTTTTCTCTTTGGTCATCGTGGAATCCCAGGTCAATTTTACAATGGCCGTCTTTTTGCCGGAGCCAGAGTTCGGCAGAAGCCTCCTTGCATGTGGTCTCCACGCAGCAATGCCGAATAGAGCGGTGAGGGTGGTTACCCCTTTTCCTAGAGCCTTTGTATCGCCGTGAAGAATTGCGGGCAGGATCTAAACGGTCTAGACTTGCATTGTTTAGATGGGGGTTAGATTGTGATACCTGAGGGGGCGAGCTACTGGGAGTCCATTGCAGAGGAGTGGAAAAAGACACGCCCGGATCGGCTCTGGAGAAAACATAGCGACGCGATCAATCAATCCCTTCTCTTCCGTTGGCTTCCCGAACAGCCAGTTCCTCGTTTGTTAAAGACTGATACGTTTGACGAAGCGGTGGGAGAGGGCCTCGCTCAATTCCTGCAGACACGCGCTCACACGGTCGTTGGAATGGACCTGTCATTTCAGAACGTGCAATTGGCCTGTCGTGGGGAGAAGAGCATTCCTGGAGCCTGTGCGGACGTACGCCATCTCCCTTTCGGCGAGCAGTCGTTCGACGTTGTGGTGTCGAATTCAACCCTGGACCATTTTCAGACATTGGATGAGATCACTGTGAGTTTGCGGGAATTGCACCGGGTGCTTTGCAGGAAAGGGCAGCTCATCGTGACTCTGGATAACCTAGCGAATCCGATCATTGCGGTTCGTAACCATCTTCCGTTCAAACTATTGAACCGGTTGGGCATCGTTCCCTACTTTGTCGGCGCCACGTGCGGTCCCTGGCAGCTACAGAAGTTGCTGCGGGAGGTCGGCTTCGAAGTGAGGGATGTCACGGCGGTGCTGCACTGCCCACGGATGATCGCCGTGCTTGTCGCAAAACTTCTGTGCTCACGAGCGGAACCTCCCGCACAACAACATTTTTTGCGTTGGTTGCAGATATTCGAAGGACTGTCGCGCTGGCCAACGCGGTATTTGACAGGGTGCTATATCGCTGTTCGAGCTGAGAAGAGGCAGAGTCATTCTGGCGGGGGCGCGCGATGATTAGAGATTTTCTCAATAAGGTCTACGGAAGTGGTATCGTGTGCGCGAACTTACGTGGCCAGCGTGGTATTCCTTATCTCTCCGAGGATAAGTTATGGGCTCTTCGCGATGCGAGGCTTAGGCAAATCGTCAAATACGCAGCAGACACTGTCCCCTATTACCAGAATCTCTTTCGAAAAGAAGGTATTGATCCGGAGAGTATCAAAACAGTCCATGACCTTCAGCGCATTCCCTTAGTAGAGAAGGCCACCGTCCGTAAGAATCCCAGGCTCTTTATCTCCACATCGAGGGAGGGGAAGGGCTCCATCGCGTTTACGACGAGCGGTTCCACTGGCGAGCCCTCCACCATTCACCATGATCATGATTCGCTTCTTGCCAACATTGCATATGGTGAGCGGGAAAGAGCCGTGCTCTCAGCAATGTTCGGGAAAAGGGTGGGGATCAGAGAGGCTTATATCGTCCGGCCGAGGTCCACGATCACCAAAGTTTGGGACTATTATCGAAAGCACACGTTTGCTTCTTCTTCCAGGCCACGCCTACTTTTGGATGTCTTGCAGCCAATCGAGCAGATCGTCGATGCGTTCAATTCCTTTCGGCCTGACATTCTTGTCGGCTATGGCTCCTATTTGGAGGCGCTCTTCAGGACCCTCAAGTTCAAGGGAACCCGGGTGCATCTCCCACGGGTTCTGTTCTATGGAGCAGAATGTATGACGGATCCCGGAAAGGCTCTTATCGAGAGAGAGTTTGGCATATCAGTCCTCTCAATGTATAACGCGGTGGAAGCGTTCAAGATCGGCTTTCTTTGCGAAGCTCGGCATGGCTTTCATTTGCATGATGACCTCTGTCACGTCAGAATCATGAACGCGAATGGCAAGGATGCCCAGCCCGGAGACAAGGGACAGGTGGTGATTTCAAATCTTGTCAACAGAGGAACTGTACTTCTTAACTATTGTCTCGG
>JAOUGQ010000086.1 GCA_029865515.1 Nitrospirota bacterium | reverse complement strand
TAGTATATGGGAAAACGATACGGCAAATCCTCATTCGGAATGTGGTTGGTGGAAAGGGGGCAAGTTTGGATTTATCATCATCATTTCAATTGACACTCTAAGGCTAGACAAAAGGAAAAAGTTTCAGCGGTTTTTCGAAAGGATCACAGTTTGCTCACCAAACCCCTTGACTCTCAAAAATGGTGAATTATTATGAAAAAGAAGTCTGAGATCATACAGGATGACAATCTGGAGATGCCCAAGGGCAATCTCGTGTGAGGAATCAGTAATTTTTTGACCCAGGTAATTCACCGGGTTCATTTCAAGACGTATGTCTGGATCTGAACACGATCAGATATCCCGGCTTCGAGCCTTCCTGAATCAACAGGTGATCGGGCAAGGGGGTCTTACCCTCAGGTTGTTGATTGCCTTGTTGGCTGATGGACACCTTCTGGTTGAAGGTGCCCCAGGATTAGCCAAAACCACCGCCATTAAAACGTTGGCCTCCGGATTAGAGGCTGATTTCCATCGGATTCAATTTACCCCTGATTTACTCCCCGCGGATATTACGGGAACAGACATTTATCGCCCCCACGACGGATCGTTTCGCTTTCAACCCGGACCTGTTTTTCACAATCTCGTCCTCGCCGATGAAATCAATCGGGCGCCGGCCAAGGTGCAGGCAGCCCTATTAGAGGCCATGGGAGAACATCAAGTGACGGTCGGGCGAACGAGTTACCCCTTGCCCGAGTTGTTTTTAGTCATGGCCACACAAAACCCCATTGAGCAGGAAGGCACCTATCCCTTGCCTGAAGCACAATTGGATCGCTTTCTTCTCTATGTCCGGGTGCAGTATCCCGATGTGGAAGGAGAACGAAAGATTGCCGAACTCGTTCGTCGCCAGGCGAGAGCGACTCCCGGAGATCTAACAACAACCCTCACGCCGATTCCCCAAAAAGTGGTTGTGGCCGCTCGGCGGCAGATATGGGATGTGTATGTCGCACCAACACTGGAAGAATATATTGTCCAACTCGTGATGGCGACTCGTGAGCCTGCCCCCTATAGCGCGATGTTGAAGCGATGGATCCGGTTTGGAGCCAGTCCCAGGGCGACTATCGGATTGGAGCGGTGTGCCAGGGCACATGCCTGGTTGGAAGGACGCGATTATGTCTCACCGGAAGACATTCAGGCCGTAGTCCCTGATGTATTGCGCCACCGTGTCCTGCTGACGTTTGAAGCGGAAGCGGAGGGTATCAGGACCGATCAGGTGATCTCAGAAATTTTAAACCATGTGGCCGTTCCATAAACAGGCGTTGTCATCCGAACTACCTCTGAGCGAACCTCATGGATTGCAAGGGGTGGAGGTTCAGCTTGCCGATCTCATCAACATGCGACACCAGACAGGGGTATTAGGGGTAAGGGCCAGGAAACGGGTGCATTCCTTATTGGCCGGGGGGGAGCGATCCCCGTTTAAAGGCAGGGGCATTGATTTTGAAGAATCCAGGCGCTATCAACCGGGTGATGATGTGCGCCTCATGGATTGGCGGGTAATGGCGAGGACCAATGAACCCTACCTCAAGGTATTTCGAGAAGAACGAGAGCGTCCCGTTTTTATGGTGGTGGATGATAGAAAAGCGATGCAATTCGGGACCAGGGTTGCCTTTAAATCCGTGATTGCCGCGCATGCCGCTGCCTTATTGGCATGGGCGTCGCATGAACGGGGCGACCGGGTGGGGGCTGTGGTTTTTTCAGAGGTGGACCATGTTGAACTCCGACCCAGAGGAGGAAGAGGGGGAGTGCTCCAACTTCTCAATCTCCTGGCTCAAGGCAGTGCCCACCCTTCTCAGGAGGATGAACACCCTAGACCCTCCACCTCACCTCTTCAGTCGGCCTTAAATCGAGTCATGACAACGGCAAAGCCCGGAAGTCTCGTTTTCCTTTTGAGTGACTTTCGCGAGTGGGACCAGCAGGCCAAACATACCCTCATCCGATTAGGTGGCCACCAGGAAGTTGTGGCCATTTTGATTTATGACCAATTAGAACAAGAGCCGCCACCTGCCGGCCAGTATCCCGTGACTGACGGGAAACGAATGGGAATCTTTAATACGGGATCTGCCAAAACCGTTCAGTCCTATTCTGAACAATTTACACAACGCTACGAAGATATTCGAGCGCTATGTCTGACCCGGGGAATCGGATTCATTGGCTTGGGAACCCATGACGATATCCCGTATCAGTTACGTCGTGGCTTACAGGATCTGGGGAACCGGCGAAGTGCTCATCACACCTCGGCATAATGGGAATAGTTGAACATGCCGGCTTCGAGTTCTCCCTTACAAGATCTCCGGGATGTTCATCTGCCTGACCCGATTTCCTTGTGGCCTCCGGCACTCGGTTGGTGGATCGTCTTCGGGTTGATGGTCGCCGGAGTCATTGTGTTCATATGGATGAGGGCCTATCGATATCGGACGAAGGCCCGCCGACTGGCCATGGCCGAACTTGGTGCAGTCAAACAGCACTATAAAATCCACAAAAACGATCAATGGGTGGTTCAACGACTTTCAGAAATTACCCGTCGTTATGCCATGGCGAACTTTCCTCGAACAGAGGTGGCGGGGCTAGTGGGAAGTTCGTGGTTGGGATTTTTAGACCGGACGGGTGGGACGAATCAATTTACTGAAGGGGTTGGCCATGTGTTGAGTTCAGGACCGTACCAACCACGGTCGTTGGTGCCGGCAGCCGATCTTTTGCCCTTGGTCGAACGTTGGATTCAGCATGTTTCTCCACCCACACGGAGAAATACCGCATGATAACATTTGCCATGCCATGGGTGTTCGCGATGGTTCCTCTGCCCTGGATCGTGCGTCGCTGGGCACCGCCCGCGTCACATACCTTCCGGCGTGCCATGAAGGTGCCGCATTTTGAAGACATCATGTCTATACAGTCCGGGCAATTGATCTCGGACACTCGCCCCGGGACCTCAAAACTTTTTTGGATTGCGATCATCATCTGGCTGGCCCTGCTCGTTGCGGCTGCCCGTCCACAGTGGATTGGGGAACCTGTCGGGTTGCCAACCAGTGGGCGTGATCTGATGCTGGCGGTTGATCTATCCGGCAGCATGAAAATACCGGATTTTTCCCTGAACGGGAAGGAGGTCACGCGTTTGGAGGTCGTAAAGGCAGCGGCTGGTAAGTTCATCGGTCGCCGAACAGGGGATCGTGTGGGCTTGATCGTGTTTGGCTCACAAGCCTACGTGCAGACGCCCCTGACCTTTGACCGGGACACGGTTACAGTCATGTTGAAGGAAACAGAGATTGGCCTGGCGGGACAGGAAACCGCCATTGGCGATGCAATCGGTCTTGCCGTGAAACGGCTTCGGGAACAGCCGGGCGTAAGCCATGTCTTGGTGTTATTAACCGACGGGGCCAATACGGCTGGTGAAGTGTCGCCCACACAAGCGGCAGCGTTGGCGAAGGAACAAGGCATTCGAATCTATACCATCGGTGTTGGCGCGGATCGCATGGAGGTTCCGTCATTTTTCGGCACGCAGACGGTGAATCCTTCGCGGGATTTGGATGAAGACACCCTTCGCCACCTCGCACAAAGTACCGGAGGTCTGTACCTGCGCGCCAAAGACACGGAAGGCCTCACGAGGGTCTATGAGGAATTAGATCGTCTTGAGCCCACGACGACCGAAATGGAATTGTTTCGACCAACGACCGAACTATTTATATGGCCTTTAGGATTGGCGTTGGCCCTCTCGTGCGTAGTGGTCATTTCTTTCGTCTGGAAAAAGGAATGGCTTCTTAGAGCAGGGTGGAAAGCGGAAGCGATCTCCGTACGAGCAGGGGCCTGAGGATAAGATAGATGTCCATGTTTCATTTTCTGCGACCGGAATGGTTATGGGGACTGGTCCCCTTGTTTGGGCTTTTCGTGCTCCTAGCCAGGAGAGGAGCAACGGCTCAAGCATGGGAATCCGTGTGTGATGCGCATCTTCTTCCGCACCTGCTGGTGGGAACGGAGGAAGCCAGGCGTCGCATGCCGCTGGTGCTTCTCGGGTTAGGTTGGACATTGGCGGTCTTTGCGCTGGCTGGTCCCGTCTGGTCGCAATTGCCCCAGCCGGTGTTTCGGGCAGAATCGGCGTTGGTAATGGTCTTGGATTTGTCCCGCTCAATGGATGTGCAGGATGTGGCTCCTTCACGTTTGACTCGAGCGAAACACAAAGTTCTGGATATTCTCAAAACGCGGAAAGAAGGGCAAACCGGCTTGGTGGTCTATGCTGGAGAACCGTTTGTCGTTTCGCCACTTACCGATGATGCCAATACCATGGTGACTCTGGTGCAATCTCTCGAGACTGATCTCATGCCTCTTCAAGGTAGCCGTGCTGATCTCGCCTTGCGAAAGGCCCAGGAATTATTGGAACACGTCGGGCATGCCGGTGGAGATCTGTTACTTCTGACTGACGGTGAGGGAGATCCTGCCACATTGAAGGTGGTCGAAGCATTACGACGTCACGGGCGGCGTATATCTGTGCTTGGGGTCGGGACGGTCGATGGGGCTCCCATTCCGGAAACAGGGGGATTCCTGAAGGATCCGGACGGATCCGTTGTTATCCCAAAATTAGATATGCCGTCTCTTCAGGCTATGGCCAGAGCAGGAGGCGGGCGTTATGCCACCGTGACAGTGGATGATCAGGATATCAATCTGGTGCTTCCTTCGAGAGTGTCCCCTACGATCTTATCTGCCTCAACTTCCAAACAACGAACCACCGACATCTGGCGAGAGGAAGGGCCGTGGTTTGTCCTCCTGATCCTGGCGTTGGCCTTGCCCGCATTTCGAACGGGATGGCTGGGAATGCTGTTGGCCTTTATGCTCATTCCTCAGGTGAGCGAGGCCTTTTCCTGGGAGAATCTCTGGTTCCGTCCTGATCAACAAGGGGTTCGGGCGTTGGAGCGGAAGGCTCCAGAAGAAGCGGCGGCGTTGTTTCAGGATCCGGGTTGGAAGGGCATTGCTCATTACCGGGCCGGGAAATACCAGGAGGCTGAAGAAGCCTTCTCCACCGTGGACACGCCGGAAGGGCATTACAATCGAGGCAATGCCTTGGCCAACCTCGGTCGCTATGAAGAAGCGGTGGCGTCGTATCAAGCGGCCCTCACACAAGAGCCTCATCACGCGGATGCCCGACATAATATGGAAGTCATCGAAAAACTTTTGGAAAAACAATCTTCCCCAAAAAAAGAGGGACAACACTCCCAACAATCACATTCTTCTTCCAAAGAGAAGAATGCAGGGGAGGATGCCGGAAGTGAGGGGAAAGAATCAGCTCATGGCTCTGATACGACTTCTGAGCAATCCGAGCCAGAAAAAGGAGGCTCTCAAAAAGGGAAACAAGAAGAACCAGAACGTTTGACTGGGACAACATCTGATCCTTCAGAGAATCACAACCAATCGGAAAAAAACGATCAGAACACTTCCGGAAAAAGTCTGGCGAGGGAAACACCAGAACCGGAATCTTCAAAAGCCGATCAATCGAAACAATCGATGTCGTCTGCATCTTCAATGGAGGAAAAGTCTGGAGATCAGGGGGAAAAGCCAGAGGTGGCTTCAACGGCGTCCGCTGAGCAGAAGGCAGAGAGGCAGAAGTCCGAACAGGCTCTTCAGCAATGGCTTCGCCGTATTCCGGATGATCCCGGGGGATTATTGCGACGCAAGTTTCTATTGGAGCATCAACGGCGTGTGGAGTCCGGAAAACCGATACCTTCTCAGGGGAGGGGTTGGTGAGAACCATGAAATGGGTATTGTTGATGGGAGTCAGCCTTGGATTCATGGGACTGGCCATTCCCGTTTCAGCCCAATCCGTGAAAGCCTATGTGGATCGAAATCCGGTCATGGCGGATGAGACCTTCCAGCTCATCGTGGAGACGGATAAGGCTTCCTCAAGAGAATCGCCGGATTGGCATGTTTTAGACGCAAACTTCGATGTGTTAGGCACTTCCCAAAGCCAACAGACCTCGATCATCAATATGCGAACCACTTCACGTATCCGATGGGTCGCAACTCTTGCGCCGAAGCGGACAGGGGTTCTGACCATTCCTCCCATTCGTGTGGGTGTTCACCAAAGCGACCCCGTTCAGTTGACGGTCAGCGAGCCGACCCGAGCAAGCGAGCCGAACGACAGTCGGGATATTTTTCTCGAAGCTGAAGTGGATTCGCATGCTCCCCATCTTCAGGGACAGGTGCTGCTGACGCTCCGGTTGGTCAGCGCGGTCTCCGTGCAGGAAGGCCGATTGGATGAACCTGAAATTGATTGGGGAATCGTGGAGCGTGTCGGAAAAGATGTTTCATACGAATCGACTCGAAACGGGCGTCGGTATCACATCACTGAACGGCGCATTGTGATCACACCGCAAAAAAGCGGGGCCCATGTCATTCCCCCCGTCCTTTTTTCTGGCATGGTGCAGGATGGACGGACACGCGGGACGCTCTTTGAAGAATTATTTGGGAATCAGCCGGGAAGACTGGGTGGTGATCTCTTTCAAACCTCACGCTCCATTCACAGGCGAAGTCCGAAAATTTTGCTCACCGTCAAAGATCTTCCATCGGATCTGAATGGGCGATTTTGGTTGCCGGCGAAAGAGCTCACTCTGACGGAAACGTGGTCGACCGATACCGAAACGCTTCAGATGGGAGACCCACTGACCCGAACAGTGGTGATTCGCGCGAAAGGTCAGCGAGGAGAACAACTGCCGGAATTGACACTGCCCACTCAAGCCATCGTCAGGGTCTATCCGGATAAAGCCAAAACCCAAACCGATTTTGACGGGACCTGGGTGCTGGGGTCCAGAGAAGAAAAGTACGTGTTGGTGCCTACACAACCTGGCACGGTGACACTCCCCGCCATTCATGTTCCCTGGTGGAATATTGAGACTGCTCGATGGGAAGACGCTCGCCTGCCCGCAAGGGCACTCACGGTTCTAGGCACTTTTCAACCCGCATCGTCATCACCGGTCGCTTCATCTTCTCCCAGCCTATCTGACACTCCGGTAAGTAGTGATCGACACGCGATGGAATCCTCAACGCAAAGTATGATTCCCATGTCGGATTCGGGGGAGACTGCCCCATGGCCCTGGATTGCAGGGGGTTGCTTGGCGATGTGGTTGGTGACGCTGGCGGCCTGGTGGCGAGATCGGCAAAGGAGACATGGACAGGGTAGAGCGCTGGCAGGGAAGGATGATGAGAAATTGGAGTCGGAACGGAAAGCCATACAAGGCGTGAAGGCCGCTTGCTTGGAACAGTCAGCGGAAAAAACACGAGCAGCCTTATTGCAGTGGGCTTCCGTCAAACAAAAAGGACGTCCCTGTTGGAGCCTGGGAATGGTGGCGCATATCTTAAGTCAGCCTGTTCCGGATCATACCGGGATCACTGCGGCCATTTGGAACCTTGATCGGACCTTGTATACTACCTCCCCAGGGCGACAGCCATGGGATGGTCGGCGATTTTGGGAAACCGTCAAACCGGCCATGACGGCCAAGCCGTCGAAAACTTACCAACAGAAGAATGACCTGCCCCCGATGTATCTCCATGGAGGCAAAGGAGAAGCGGCGATACGACCAAGTGGTGACTGAGGCGCAGCGATGCAGATCAATTCGAAAAACTTTTTGGGATAAGAGGGTACGATGGGAACTATGGTTGAAATTCAGAACTTGCGAAAAACATTTGGACCGATTGTGGCCGTAGATGGTGTGTCGTTCACCGTGGAAAAGGGAGAAGTTCTCGGGTTCCTGGGTCCGAATGGGGCAGGAAAATCTACCACCATGAAAATGATCACCGGCTTTCTCACTCCGACGAGCGGTACGGTGCGTATTTGCGGGCACAATATCGAAGATGAACCCATCGAAGCAAAAAAGCGAATAGGCTACCTGCCAGAGGGAGCTCCGGCGTATCAGGATATGACCCCTGCCTCCTTTCTCACGTTTATTGGGGAGATGCGAGGGTATCAAGGGGCGACGCTTAAGCGAACGGTTTCGGAAACGGTGGAAAAGGTGAATTTACAGTCGGTGTTGAACCAATCGATTGAAACCTTGTCGAAAGGATTTAAGCGCCGCGTGGGCTTGGCTCAGGCAATCCTGCATGACCCTGATGTCTTGATCCTGGATGAGCCCACCGATGGATTGGACCCCAATCAAAAACACGAAGTCCGAACGCTGATTCGAGCCATGGCGCAGGAGAAGGCCATTATTCTGTCCACGCATATCCTGGAGGAAGTGCATGCGGTGTGTTCCCGCGCGATGATCATTGCGAAAGGGAAAGTGGTCTCTGATGGTACTCCGGCGGAATTGGAGGGAAAAGCTCCTACCCACAATACAGTCCTGGTCACGATTGCCGGTGTGGATTCCTTGGTCGCGCACAATCATCTGATGACGGTGAAAGGGGTCAAGAAAATTGAGGAGCAGGGTCGGGATGGCGACTTGGTTCAATTTCGCATTTATCCCGATGACGGCCAGTGGATTCTTCCCGATATTGGACATTACGCCCGGGAACAAAGATGGGAAGTGAGGGAGCTGTATCCCGACCGAGGGCAGTTGGATGAGGTGTTTCGGTTGTTAACAACTCCCAAGCAGACGATCTCGTAGCTGCGTATGGTGCAGGAACACAGTGAAATATGGATCGCTGAGACAGCTTGAAGCCGATTCATCAGATTCCTGAAAAGCGAAATATCGCCAATCGTCTATATAGAGGCACATGACTGAAAAAAAGGAAACGGAAATAAGAATTTGTGAGTGAAGGAGGAATTGTGGGACGTATTCGAGTGATTTTTAAACGGGAACTGGCCGGGTATTTTGCCACACCCATTGCGGCGGTGTTCATCGTCATCTTTTTGCTACTCAGTGGAGCCTTCACGTTTTATCTTGGGAATTATTTTGCGCGGGGCCAAGCTGACCTGGTCCCGTTTTTTGATTTCCACCCCTGGCTCTATCTTGTGTTGATCCCGGCCTTGGCCATGCGCTTATGGGCGGAGGAACGTCGTTCCGGAACCATTGAGCTTCTGCTAACCTTGCCTGTTACCATGTGGGAGGCCGTTGCAGGAAAGTTTCTGGCTGCATGGTGTTTCACGGGCATCGCCTTGGCCCTGACATTTCCCATGTGGATCACCGTGAATCTGTTAGGTGAACCGGATAATGGCGTGATCCTCGCTAGTTATCTCGGCAGCTTGCTGATGGCCGGGGGATTTTTAGCCATCGGTTCCTGCATCTCCGCTCTCACAAAAAACCAGGTGATTGCCTTTGTCATCAGCGTGGTCATTTGCCTGGGCTTTATCCTGAGCGGTTTCCCTCTCGTCCTGGAACTGTTTAGCGGGTGGGCGCCACAATTTCTCCTGAATGCCATCAGCTCATTCAGTTTCCTGACGCATTTCCAATCAATCAGCAAAGGCGTGTTGGATTTGCGGGATATCCTGTTTTTCCTGTCCCTTATCGCGTTTTGGCTGTTTGCAACAGCCACGGTCATTGGAATGAAAAAGGCCGAATCATAAGGGTAAAGATAGTGTATGTTCTTGTGTGAACTTTTGGATGTGAGGAGAGATGATGAATAGGAAATTACTCACGGGAAGCGGCCTCATCATGGCGGCCGTCCTGTTCGGCGCCTTCAACATGATGAGTAACGCGGCATTCAGTTCTGCACGATTCGACCTGACAGAACATCAACTGTATACGTTGTCCGATGGCACCAAACATATTCTCAAGAATCTGACGGAACCCATCACTCTGCGGTTTTATCTCTCACAAAAACTGGCCACCGGCTTGCCGGGTATTAAAAGTTACGCTACCCGTGTCCAAGAGATGTTGGGGGAATACGCGCAAGTCGCGGGAGGACAGCTGTACTTGGAGGTGATGGATCCCGAACCATTCTCAGAAGAAGAAGATCGAGCGGTGGCGTATGGTTTGCAGGGTATTCCGTTGGATAATGGCAGCTCCCAGTTTTACTTTGGATTGGCCGGGACCAGCTCGACCGATGAGTTGGAGGTGATTCCCTTTTTCCAACCCGAGCGGGAAGAGTTCTTGGAATATGATCTGACCAAGATGATTTACACCTTGGCCAATCCGAAGAAAAAAGTCCTTGGGCTGCTAAGTTCCTTACCCATCGATGGAGGTGGGGCCATGCCGTTTATGCCCCAGCGGGGAGGAAGCCAACCCTGGCTCATTCACTCCCATATCGAACAAATGTTTGAGGTGAAAAAGATTGAACCGACTGCGGCGGCCATTCCTGAAGAAATCAGTGTGTTAATGATTGTGCATCCCAAATCCCTGAGTGAAGCCACTCTCTATGCCATCGATCAGTTTATCTTAGGGGGCGGGCATGCCATGATTTTTGTGGATCCCCTTGCTGAATCGGACAGCGGAGGCGGCAATCCCATGAATCCGATGGGAGGACCGGGTCCACGGGATTCGGATATGCCCAAGTTATTTGAGGCCTGGGGTCTTGAACTGGTGAAAGGCCAAGTATTGGCAGATTTACCGTTGGCTAAGAAAGTGCAATTCCAACAGCAAGCCCGCCTTCAGGTGGTGGATTACCCAGTATGGATTGACTTCCGTCAGGAAAATTTCAGCGAAAAAGATATCGTGACCGCTCAAGTGCCATCAATCACGGTTGCATCTGCAGGAATTATTCGAAATAAAGGTGAGGTCGGCACAGCGCTTGAGCCGCTGATTCAATCGGATGAAGCTGCGATGCAGATTGATGCATCCCGCCTGTCATTTATGCCGGATGTCAGTGCATTGCTCAGCAATTATCGGCCGGAAGGAGAAAAGTTTATCGTAGCGGCCCGGGTGACAGGAAACGTGAAAACGGCCTTTCCGGAGGGGAAACCCAACGACGCAGCCAATGGAGGTGAGAATCCGGATGCGGCTCCGGACCCAAAAGCCCTAACCAAAGCTCATCTCACGGAATCAAAAGATGCCATCAATGTGATTGTAGTGGCCGATACGGATGTCTTGCAGGACCGGTTTTGGGTTCAGGTCCAGAATTTTTTTGGACAACGGATTGGCATTCCCAACTCGGGCAATGGCACGTTTGTGACAAACGCTCTGGATAATCTGACTGGGAGCAATGATCTCATTAGTGTCAGAAGTCGTGCCGGATATTCACGGCCATTCACGCTTCTGCGAGTCTTGCAACAAGAAGCCGAGCAGCAGTTTCGACAAAAGGAGCGAGCGCTCCAGGAACAGCTAAAGGCCACGGAACGAAAAATTCA
>JAOUGQ010000085.1 GCA_029865515.1 Nitrospirota bacterium | reverse complement strand
TCTTAAATCTCTTGTCTCTGACCTATCTTTTGCTCTCCGTACAATACCAATCACAATGGCGACCAAGGGAACGAACCATGTTATACCGGATTACCGAGGTGGTCGGTCGGTGGTCGATGATTGATATTTTTATGATTTCGATTTTAATTGCCTTGGTAAAACTTGAGGCCGTGGCCACGATTGAACCAGGGCCGGGAGCCATCTCGTTTGCTGCCGTCGTCATCATTACCATGTTTGCCGCCATGAGCTTCGATTCCCGGCTTATCTGGGACAGGCTAGAGAGGAAATCATGAAAGGCGAAGATCTCAATCCCAGCGACTTCGATGAATTGCCGGAAGTCACGGTCCAATAAAAACGTGGAATTTCCATCGTGTGGATTATTCCAGTGGTTGCAGCACTTATCGGAGGGTGGCTGACCTACAAAACCATCTCTGAACAAGGGCCCAAGGTCATCATCACCTTCGAAGATGGGGCGGGATTGGAATCCGGCAAAACGAAAATTAAATATAAGTCAATTGAGGTTGGAACAGTCCAAACCGTCTATATCAATCCTGACCTCTCTCGCGTCGTCGTGACTGCCGAGTTCAACAAACAGACGGAGCCCCATCTCACGGAAAATACCCGGTTTTGGGTGGTCCGTCCCCGGCTTGGACTAGGTGGTATTTCGGGATTTGAGACATTAGTGTCCGGTGCCTATATCGCCGTAGATCCCAGACCCGGAGCTTCGTCTCGAACATTTACGGGACTGGTGAAACCACCTGGCGTGACACGAGAAGACGAAGGGGCTCAATTCCAATTACGGGCGGAAAACCTGGGATCCAGTTCACCCGGTGCGCCGATTTTTTCACGATATCCAGGTTGGACGTGTCCTCGACTATGAGTTGGAGAAGGATGGCGAGGGTGTGCTCATCGATATTTTCATTCAAGCCCCGCATCATCTGCGTGTACGGGATACCAGCCGATTCTGGCAGTTAAGCGGATTTGAAATATCGCTTGGGGCAGAAGGCCTGGATGTAAAAATGGAATCGCTTAACTCCCTTCTCACTGGGGGAATCGCGTTCGATACCCCGGCAACCGCGGGAGGATCAGAGGAACCGAGCCAACCGGGCACTGAGTTTAATCTCTTCAAAAATTTTGCCAGTATTCAAGAAGAGAAGTATGTCTTAACGCGTCCGTTTCTGATCAATTTTGACGGGTCCGTCAGGGGCCTGAGTGTTGGTGCTCCGGTGGAATTCCGTGGAATCAAAGTCGGTATCGTATCCGATATCGCGGTCCATCTAAATCCTGACACGCTTGAGATTAAAATCCCCGTGCTTATCGACATCCAGCCGGAACGAATCACAACCCCACAGGTCATCATGTCAAAAATTCAGGAGAATAAATACGCAGTCATGAAGCATATGGTGAAACGTGGGTTGAGAGCTCAACTGGAGACTGGAAGCTTGCTGACCGGACAATTGTTCGTTCAGCTCGACTTCCACCAGGATCTTCCCCAGCAGGAACTGATCATGACCGGAAAATATCCGGAGATTCCAGCCATACCCGCGGCGATGGATCAAGTGCGACGAACGGTCACCGATGTGATGGCAGAGATTCGACGATTGCCTTTTGATAAAATTGCCAAGGAGATCCTGGAAACCGTTGAAGGAGGCAACCGTCTGGTCAATTCCCCTGACACTCAAAAGGCCGTCCGCAACCTCAATGCGGCATTGGGCAATGTGGAAAAGCTCACAGAGGGCCTCGATCGTCAGGTTGATACCCTGGCAAACAGTTTGGATCAGACTTTGGTGACCGTCCGGAAAGCGCTACAGGTCGCTGATCCCAATTCACCCGCTGCGGTGAATATGAATAATGCCTTGAAGGAACTATCTGCTGCCGCCCGCTCGATCCGGGTTTTGGCTGATTATCTTGAACAACATCCCGAGGCCTTAGTCAAAGGGAAACAGTAAATGAGGTGGACATGAACAGAATCATAAAAGGGTTTCGGTTCGGCGTGGCCTGTGTCTGCGTGCTGAATTTTTTCGGCTGTGGGACGAGCCAACCGTCACATTTCTATTTGTTACGAGCCGTGTCGCCTGACTCCGTCTCCGGCCTAGCGGAAGCGAACCCATCAAGCCTGTCCTTTGGGTTGGGTCCGGTCACCCTTCCCAAGTATTTGGACCGGCCGCAAATCGTGACCAAAAGCAGTGCCCATGAAGTGGATCTGGCAGAATTTCATAAATGGGCTGAACCGTTGAGTGACAATGTGTCGCATGTCCTGTCAGAAAATCTCTCAGCCCTTCTTTCGACGGATCGAATCGCGCAGTATCCGTGGCCGGGCTCAACCCCCCTGGATTACCAAATTACCGTGGATGTCCTGCAGTTCGATGGCACCATGGGAGGGGAGGCGGTCCTGGTCGCACGGTGGAGCCTTTCGCGTGACGATGAAAAAACCGTGATCACCACAAAGAAAACGCGCGTGACTCATCATCCGACAAGCCAGGATTATGAAGCGTTGGTTGAGGCCATGAGCCAGAATCTTGAGGATCTCAGTCGCGAGATTGCCGAGGTGATCAAGGCTCTTCCGCCAAGAATCTCTCCCCGTTCATCATCCTAATCTTCTCTTGATTTGTTTGATGCCTCTGTGCGTTTGATCGCGCGGACTCTTCTGGAAAACACAAAAACAGTTTCGCAAGCACAAGAACGCCATTCACGAAGCATCGGCTTCGGGTGTGCCCGGTCTATCGTATTTCAACCTTCAACCAAGGCAATGTAATTGGCCCTCGCCCCTTTAGGGTGAGGGGAAGACATCAATAGATCGGTCACTACGATATCGGACCGAATCGCTTACTTGTTCATGCTGGCCTTTGGGCCGTTTTGTGCCTGTTGAATGGGTTGATGAGAGAGCACCCAGTGTTCTGCCCCTCGTCCGTGCTCCGGTGGGGAAAGGGGAAGATGAGCACACAGATTCGTTGAGGAGAAAGCGGCTGTTGAAGAACATCCCACGCTTATCCTTCAACAAACCAATGTTCAAGGCGATTGGGGGTGTAGAAAAGCCAGTGTCCAGACCGGGATTAAGAACCAAATGCCCAGTGCGGCAGGAATACTGACAAAGGCCAACAACATCGAAGCCAGGGCAAAGATTGGCCCTGGGTAGGCACCCCACCAATTTGGTGAAGTCCAGGTCCTGCTGGTGGTTTCGCTATACCAGTCGGTCCGGGGGATGACATACCGGTGAATGAGCAGCAACGCAAACCCCGGAAGGCCAAGAGAGGCAGAAAAAAGGATAACGGCAATGGGATCCTGTTCGTATCTCCCGATGAGCGAAGCCGTGAATGGGATCAGGGACAAAAAGAGCAAATGAAGCAGATTGAGCCAGAACGTTGTCTCGTTGCATTTATTGATTGGGTTGAGGACCCAATGATTCCTCATCCAAAGGCTCGCAATCACAAAAAAACTGAGAAAGTACGCGATAAAATTCGGAATTTGTTTGAACAGATCAGCAATGAGGGTTGCATTGGTTGCCTCCGGAATCTCTGGCGCCTTGAGGTCCAACACCAATAAGGTGGCCACAATCGCATAGATTCCGTCCGTCAATGTGCGGAGCCGTTCCAGAGAACTGATTTGCCCCAAAAAAAAGTTTATTTTCATAGGCCGTTTTTAGAGTACACCATTTGGACGCAGGACAACGGAAGAAGCAACGTCACCCCCCCCTGCACCATTTTCCCATATTCACTTTGCTGATTTTTCCCTAATTGCATTAGTAAAGTCAAAATGCCGGATGCCGCCTCTGTGACTGTGCATTCAAGTTGAGTGACCGCTTGTCGGAGACTCATTCGCACCTTGTTGTCGATGGATAAGCAGCCCATCGATCCGGTCACAGACCTATTGGTGGTTCCGCTACGGATCTTGCCGTGTTGCCTCCAGCCATTCGGGTTCACCTGCAGGGAACCGTTCGAAGAAGCCCGACTCGCAATGGTTGATAATTGGAACCTGTGGCTCTGACGTTATGGCTCCCTGAAGCACCAGTAGGTTATTATCTGGCGGTGTGGCGATCTCGAACTAGCCAAGAAACCAAAAATAATAAGTTTCTCCGGTTGACGGGGTTGCAGGCCATCCGGCTCATTGCTGAGTTGAAGGGCACGGGGAGATCAAACTGAAAACAAAACAATTGAACAAGGAGATCGAAATGAAGACAAAGCACCTGTTCGCCGTGGCACTTGCCTTTCTGTTGGTGACCGTTTTGGGTACTACGGGTGTCATGGCCCAGGAGGCGCAGATCGATCGCACCGAGTTACCTGTCAAAGGCCCTTGGTATCCCCCCATCACCACGCTGGATGCGCGGGACGCCAAGGCGCCTCCGGTGTTTGAGGTGAAGGCGCCAAAGGATGCGCCCAACGTGGTGATTGTCCTGCTCGACGACCTGGGTTTCGGCGGCACCAGCGCTTTCGGGGGGGTAATTGAAACACCCAATATTGACAAACTCGCCAGTCAGGGTCTCATGTACAATCAATTCCATACCACGGCGCTATGTTCTCCGACACGGCAGGCGCTTAAGACCGGCCGCAATCACCATTCTGCCAACCAGGCCAAAATCACCGAGGTGGCGACGTCCTTCCCTGGCGCGACGGGCATGCTGCCCAATGACGTGGCCAGCATCGGAGAAATACTTCGCCTCAACGGTTACAGCACTGCGGCGTTCGGGAAGTGGCATGAGACCGCAGTCTGGGAGATCAGCCCTTCGGGTCCCTTCGCTCGCTGGCCGAACTACCAGGGCTTCGACGAGTTCTACGGCTTTCTGGGCGGGGAGACCAACCAGTGGGCCCCAGGCGTCTACCACAACCTTAATCACGTGGAGACTCCGGACGATCCCGACTACCATTTCATGAATGACATGGCCACTCAGTCCATCAACTGGATCCGCTTCCAGCAGTCGCTTACTCCAGAAAAGCCCTTCTTCGTCTACTTCGCCCCCGGTGCCGTTCATGCCCCACACCATGTGCCGCAATCCTACATCGACAAGCAGAAGGGCCGCTTTGACGAAGGTTGGGACGTGATCCGGGAGCGGATTTTTGAGCAGCAGAAAAAGCTTGGCGTGATCCCACCCGACACCAAGTTGGCGAAGAAGCCGAAGGACATCAAGGATTGGAAAGATCTCTCGCCCAAGGAGAAGAAGCTCTTTGCCCGCCAGGCCGAAGTCTTCGCCGCGTATCTTGACATGACCGACCATGAAACCGGCCGGGTTATCCAGGCAATCGAGGACATGGGTGAGCTGGACAATACGCTGATTTTCTACATCGCCGGCGACAACGGCACCAGTGCCGAAGGCGGGATGAGTGGGCTCTACAACGAGATGACCTATTTCAACAACGAGCCCAAGGGTTCGGACATCGACTTCATGTTGAAGCACTATGACAGCTGGGGCGATCCGACTACCTATCCCCACATGGCGGCCGGATGGGCGGTCGCCTTCGACTCACCCTTTATGTGGACCAAGCAGGTCGCCTCGAACTATGGTGGCACCCGCAACGCGATGGTCGTCCATTGGCCGAAACGCATCAAAGCCAAGGGGGAGTTGCGCAGCCAGTGGCACCATGTCATCGACGTGGTGCCGACGATCCTTGAGGCCGTCGGGCTGCCGGAGCCGCGCATTGTCAACGGTACACCACAGCGTCCTATCGAGGGCGTGAGCATGGTCTATAGCTGGGACGGGCCCCGCGCCCCAGGCCGTCACCAGATCCAGTACTTCGAAATGTTCGGCAACCGTGGAGTCTACTTCGACGGCTGGTTTGCGGGGACTGTCCACATCAAGCCTTGGGGAAAGGTGGAGAACACACTCACTGAGGACGTCTGGGAGCTCTATCACGTAAAGGACGATTTCAGTATGTCGACGGATCTTGCGAAGAAGCATCCCGACATCCTTGCCGAACTGCAGCGGGTCTTTCTGGCAGAGGCGGTCAAGTACAAGGTGCTGCCCCTTGATGACCGCCGGCAGGAGTTGTTCAATTCCAAGCTGGCCGGGCGGCCTGACCTGATGTTTGGCCGCACTAGCCTGACCCTGTACGAGGGCATGAATGGTCTACTCGAGAACGACTTCATCAACATCAAAAACACATCGTTTGAAATCGTTGCCGATGTGGAGGCCGGAGAGAAACCGGTCAACGGGGTCATCGTGGCCCAGGGGGGACGCTTCGGCGGTTGGAGCCTGTATGTGAAGGATGGTGCGCCGATGTTCACATACAACTACCTCGGAATCGATCGGTACACGGCTACCGCGGACTCGAAGCTGCCCAAGGGCAAGTCGACTGTGAAAATGGACTTTGCTTACGAGGGTGACAAACCGGGCTTGGGCGGTACTGCGATCCTGTACATCAACGGCAAGGCCGTGGGGTCTACCCGAGTCCAGCAGACCGAGTTCGCAATCTTTTCGGCCGATGAAACGGCTGGCGTGGGCATTGACGCGGAAACGCCGGTCACGGACGACTATACCCGCGCCAGCAGCAAGTTCACAGGCGCAATCGATAAGGTGACTATCAGCCTGAAGAAATGAGCGCATGACACCATGATCGATGTCTCCCTGGCCTGTCACAACCGGGGAGATGAAAAACTGCTAAAACAGTTGAGAGAGTGTGTGCTGTATATCTTCAGCAATTTGTCGATAAAAACAGAGAAACGCCCTCTCAGAGAGTATCCTATGGAGGGTTCACAAGTTGTGTGTTAAGAAGGGATGGCCATCCGGTGTCCATTCCGGAAAATCGAGCTCCTTTTTTCGCGACATTTCCGATAGAGGGTATCCGAAATCTATATGTGATTTCGTCAGATGGAACTCTGACACAGCCGAACAGGTCTAACAAAATGGGGGATGGATCCTTGGCTCTCCCTACCGGTGCTGATGACAACTGGAATGAGGCATCCTGGTGCAAAATCGTCAAACCTTAGGGTGGGGTAAGGATTATGAAAGTACTGTTACGGTTGGGGTTATTGGTGTTGATGCTGTCAGCCTGCGGTCCTACACCGCAGTGGGTCAAGCCCGGCGCCACAGAGGCAGACTTGCAAGCGGCCATCACTCTTTGTAATAGGGAGAACGTTCATTTTGGTCGAGATAACATCAGGCAAATAGGCCCTGACAATGAAGTCATCGTCACCAGCAGGCAAAAACGTTTTGAAAGAGGCGCAGGGGAGATGATGAGGGAACAATGTTTAGAAAGTAAGGGATGGACACTTGAGTATATCGAGTGATCCGGCTGATTTGAAAAATTAGCCAATAACCACGGCTCAAACTATGCGGAACAGCAGGCTGACCATCCAGCGAAGGGGTACTTATCCAATGGGTGGGGATAACCGGAAGCCATGGAAGCTATGTTTGATCAGGGAACTCATGGAAGTGAAAGATACCCGTGCTTTTTGAACCCCGAAGCCAGATAAAAGACCTACGAAAAGATTATGCTGGAGCCGGTGACCGTCTGGTTAGGAAAAGATGCCGCGGCCAAAGATACCGGTGTGGTACCCCCGGACGACGTTCGGACCCTCGCCAATACGTTTTATCAAAAAGTTTCAGAGCAGCAGGCCAAGGATTATACCCTCGTGCAGGAGTCGGGCCCTGGGGTGATGCGGCTCTCAGCGGCTCTCACGGATGTCGAACATGGCATGCCGGTCTTGGATGCGGCCTCGACCGTGGTGTCCATGGCACGCGTGGCATCCGAGGGGAAAAAACTGGCCAGTGGCACACAAGGTTTTGTTGGTGGAGCGAGCGTCGAGGTCCGGCTCGTGGATGTGCAAACAGGGAAACTTCTAGGAGCCGGCATTGACCGTCTGGCCGGAGGCAAGACGCTCACCAAGGGATTCGGCTACTGGGCCGACGTCGAAAACATCATGGACTATTGGGCGGCCAAGATTCGCTGGCCTCTGTGCACCCAACGAAAAGGCACCGACTGTCAGTCACCAGACTAATTGGTGTAGTGAGAGGGGTGGGCTGGCAAGGGCTGCTTCTTGTTCGTCCGGGATGGCCTGGTGCCCACCCCGCAGTCTTTATTTATCCTGCTTCTGGAGAAATCCCTACAGCGACCTTTTTTGACCTTCATGTCATTCTTGCCCATCTCGCATAATTTAGAAATTGTGGACCTTCCGTCGCATAAATTTTCCTCTGCGCTTGTCACCAAAGCTTACTAGGCAGACTAAAGCGTTGGCCATGGCTTGTTATGGAAGGCCCAGAAAGCCGTCCGGTCCCAGGCTGGTGGCCAGCATCATGCGGTTAATGTCCCGGTGTCCGGTCCAACTGGGACTCTGTTGATTGATCGGCTCCAGCCAGAAACCTTCGATTTGATCAATCAAGAGGATATATCGCTGGAGGCCTGATAGTTTGGCATGCAGATCATCCACGTTCGAAAAAAAATCCGGATGTTGGTCGATGGTTTTCTGAATACGTGCAATGGTATGGAGCCCGATGGAGAGTCCTAACTCGCGAAATGCCAGACGGTAATCAGCCGAAGCCTTTAACGTACGGCTCCGGACAAAGGTCTCCAAGCCGACTTCAGCATCCCGCAGGAGCAGCCCCAACCTCAATACCTCTGTTTCCGGTAAATTGCCGCTGATTATGACTTGGGCCAGCCTGCAGGCATCGGACAGAAGCCCTCCGATTCCTAACGGATCATCTGTCTGCCAGGGCATGTCCTGACACAGAGCAGTTAGTTCCGCAATCTCTGTGTCGAGTAAACTGTCCGTAGTCGATTCGTCCAATTTCATGGCCGTCGATTGAAGCTGTTGATAGGTGATCAGGCCATCAAGCGGATCGTGTTGGCCCATGGACGTGACGAGGGGATAAGACAGGTCGATACTCATTTTCCAATACATGCGCTTGTGCCCACCACCCCATGGTGTATAGGTAAATCGGGCGTGGGCGGTTTTTGCAAGCTCTACCGCCCACCGGTTATGCACTGAATCTCCCGTCACTCGCGCAAGACAATTCAGCGCGTGCATCCATTTGGTCAAATAATGAAAGTACTGCCCATCCCGTTCCCATTCCAAATGGTCATCATACGGCTCATCCGGCCTGCGCTCCCGAAGTGCTTTTCCGATTCTCAGGCCACCTCTGGTTGGGTGCCGCTTCCCTTCTTCTTCATCAAGACCGCTGATCCATCCTCGACGTGAATCGTCCTCACGATGCCTTCCCAGGATTTTGTGAACCTGAGAGACGAGGTGTTTGGCATCGTGTTGGTATGACTCCTGGCCTGTTCGTCGGTACAGTTCCAGATAGTTGCAAACGGCAAATGCGTCGGTCCAGAGATAGCGACGGGGCGGTGGAGCGGGGGTAGTCATCCCTGTCTCCTCAGCGAATTCCGCCATGATGGCCGCAATGATGGATGTGTGGTTCAAGGTAGAATGGGTTATGTGATGATTCGGATCGATTTGAATATGGTTCTTCCTTGGATTCCATCTGGTAGCGAGGACTTTTAACTGTACCTCTGGAACGGGGTATTACACAATTTGCGTAGGCACAGAGCATTGAAGGCTTCGGTCTCTCCGTCATGGGACAATATACGTGTCATTTGGTCACTCGATCCTCGGGCTTTCGAGTGTACGAAGTAGGGGAGTGGCAGGCTTAAAGGCATCGAAGGGTTCAACGAGGTCCTGAGGCAACCTCCATCTGGCAGTCGGTGTGTACACGAGAAAGATGGTGCAGTTGAGATTTCCGCGAGCAACGTTCATGATAGCTGGATACTTACTGGAAGATGTCGTGCTGTCTGGGAGAAAAGTGCAATCCGTGGAGAATGGGCTAAGATGAAACGAATGACCCTTATAGCTCTGATCGGTATGCTGGTGTTCCCACTCATGGCCCGTGGAGAAATCCAAGCCAACCCCACGGAGTTGAGTGAGCAGGAAACTCTACTGGTCGAGTGGATCCAGTCTCGCCAAATGGCTATGCTCAAGGATTTAGAAAGGTACGTCAACATTAATACAGGGACGTTCAATGTTGAAGGCCTCAATCATTTCAGGAATTTGCTTGAGGCAGAATTCAACGCATTAGGTTTTGAAACCGCTGTTCAACCAGGTGGAGAAATGGAGCTGCTCTCGTGCAAGGATAGGAAAATGGTGTTTGCCGACCATCTGCTTGCCCGCCGTACCGGGAAGAAACCCACGCAGGTGTTCCTCAACGGTCATCTGGATACCGTGTTCCCGAAAGATGATGAATTTCAGACCATAACCCTGGAAGCGGATGGAACCCTGAAAGGACCCGGTGTGCTGGATATGAAAGGGGGGCTGGTGGCCATGAAATACGCCCTGAATGCATTGTATCACCATGAGCGGTTACAGGAAGCCAATCTCACGATTTTCCTGAACACGGATTGTATGTCGCACAATTTGGACACAGGGCGTCAGAACCTAAGGTGGTGTTTTGGCTCTGGGGTTTGAGGTTAAGCGGTCTTCCGTTTCATGTACAAATGTTTTCTGAGTTTCAACGTGTCTTCTTTGAGCTTTCGTCGGCTATCCAGAATCGCTTGGCCTCGTCCACACCACACGTCTTTGGGGGTTAGGTTGTTCAGGCTTTCATGGTATCGCCGTTCATTGTAATGAGTCACGAACTCTCCGATCTCTCGTTCAAGGTCGCCCGGGAGATAATATTTTTCCAGGAGAATACGGTTTTTTAGTGAACGATGCCAGCGTTCGATCTTGCCTTGCGTCATCGGATGATATGGCTTGCCACGGGTGTGGCTGAGTTCGTGGTCGTTCAACCAGTCCTGCAATTCCGCTGAGATGTAACACGGCCCATTATCACTGAGGAGTTTCGGTCGTTGCTTTTTGGTGAACCCTGCCCTGCTCAACGCCTCCTTGAGTGTGGCGGTCACCTCCCGGGTGCTCATGGTCTGACAGAGTCGCCACGCCAAGATATACCGTGAGAAATCATCCATCACGGTCGAGAGGTAATACCAGCCCCAGCCGGTCACCTTGAGATAGGTGAAATCTGTCTGCCAGAGTTGGTTAATGGCGGTCGTTGGTTGATCGAACTGGTCGGCCGCCTTCAGCACGATCCAGGCGGGGGAGGTGACCAGATCCTGTTCTTTGAGAATCCGGTAGGTGGTGGCGTCCGACACGAAATACTGCCGTTCGTCCGTAAAGCGAACAGCTAATTCTCGGGGCGACAGATCGGGTTGCTCGAGGGCCATCTCCAGTAGAGCCTGGCGCTGGGCCTCGGGGACCTTGTTCCAACTGGGTAGGGAGGTGCGTTTCCGGTCCACCAACCCCTCCACTCCTTCGATCAGGTAGCGATCGAGTTGTAGAAGGTGGCCTTGGGAATGTTCAACTGCCGCAGC
>JAOUGQ010000084.1 GCA_029865515.1 Nitrospirota bacterium | reverse complement strand
CAGAAGGAAAGTTTAGCAGCGTTTCATCCGACACATCCAGTATTCCAAATCGACTGGTCTGAATCTTCATAATGTCACCTTCTCCCCAATATTCAATGGTTCATCCTCATCCTGCAAGTCTGGAACGTCTCCAAGTCTTGCCCCAAAAGACTCCTTGGTCTAAAACGACGCTCCAGTTAAACAAGTCTCAACCTGCCTCCCGTCTTTTATGACGACGGAACAGATTTGTGCCAATTCGTCTAAGTCATATGGTTTTTGAATAAAACCAACCACACCTTGATTGAGGAGATCTTGCACGGCATGGTTTCGATCATAGCCCGTGCACAGAATCACTTTGACATCTGGTCGAATCGACCGTAATTGCACAAAACATTCCGCCCCCGACATGTCAGTCATCACCATGTCCAACAGGACGACATCCACGGGAAAGGCCGGATCTTGGCAAAGGGTTACCGCCTCCTTCCCATTTAACACGACCGTCACGTGGTAACCGAGATACTCCAGAATGGCCTGAGCCGCCTCTGCAACATCTTTCTGATCATCAACAATCAAAATATGTCCTGTCCCGTGAGAAGGCTCCTTCGTGGGCACCTTTATCGCCTTGGGTGCCGCAGACGGCGAGGAGGGAAGATAGACACGCATCGTCGTCCCTCCCCCAAGAGTGCTTGTCACCCCAATATACCCACGATGATTTTTGACGATACCATACACCATGGCCAACCCCATTCCCGTCCCCTGGCCTTGCTCCTTCGTCGTAAAAAACGGCTCAAAAATTTTTCCTTGAATATCTGGAGGTATTCCGGAACCGGTATCCGTAACTCGAATGAGCACATAGTCCCCGGCATACAATCCCGGAACATGCGAGGCTTGTTCCGGAGTGACACATTCATTGACGGTCTGGACAATGAGCTCTCCACTATCCCCCATCGCATCACAGGCATTCACGGCTAAATTCATGAGAATCTGATATAACTGATTGGGATCTCCAACCACACAGGGCTTTTCAGCCGACAGATCTGCTTGAAACGTGATGGTTTTATTGATCGTCCTTCCGAGCAACCCGATCACTTCCTGAATCACGTCATGGATATCCACCGCGACATGATGATGCTTGCCCTGCCGGGCAAACCCCAAGAGCTGCGAGGTCAGTTCTTTCCCGCGGTGAACGGCTTTTTCAATTACCTCGCCTGTCATCTTTAATGGAGTACCGGCCTCAGCTCGCACCTTGACTAAACTGGCATGCGCCAGAATCGCCGTCAGAATATTGTTGATATCGTGGGCCACCCCGGAGGCTAACCGCCCAACAGCTTCCATTTTTTGCACCTGCCGCAACTGATGTTCTAGTGTGGCCTTCTCTTGTTCCATATGTTTCCGTGCAGTCAAGTCGCGAGCGACCAAGAGAGTCTGGCGTTGTCCTTGGAACCGGACAACCCGTTCCATCATCTCTACCGGAAGGTCAGTCCCGGTTTTCTTACGGAGCACGGTTTCCTCCCATTTCGGGAGACCGGAGCTGGGTCCTGCCGACGTGGTGACCGACCGTTCAACCGGTGATTCAGGTCGTATGAGTGAAAGAGCCTTCCCTATCAACGCTTCGGGCGAAAAGCTCAACTGCAGAGCTCCGACAGCATTGACGTGCGTCACTATTCCCTGATGATTATATATCACCAAGACATCGGGAAGAGTTTCAAACAGCCCTTTAAATTGGGCTTCAGATTCCCTCAAATCATCAGTCCGAACATCCAACAAATGTTCCACTCGAGAAAGCGCACGTTCCCAGCGCCCTTTCTCGCACAACGAAATGAGATTGAGAGGATCACACCCCTTCGGCAAACGCGCATCCACCTGTATCGCACGAGCAAAGGTTCCTTCCTCAGTGCGATCGGGCCCCAGCACAATACACATTATTTGCGGAAATTGCTGTTTGCACCAGACCGCAAATTCATCGCTCGCCATATCCGGCAAAGGATCTTCAATAATCACAATATCGGGAGACACCGGACTCGACGCCGCCTGAACCTGTGCACCCCTCTGCCACCCCACGACTTGCCATCCACGCTCGGCAAAGACATGGTGAATCCGCTGGAATTCGGACTCATGCGACGAAACCATCCAGATAAGAGGGCCCAGAGACCGGGGGGGACATTCCACAAGACGGCGAACCTGTTGACGAAAGTGCGTCGGCTCTGCAGGGAGTGAAAGAAAGGCCGAAGCCCCCAAATCCCTCAAAACGTCTTGAGCATCAACTCCCGTATAGGTGGCAGAAACGGCAAGGACAGGAGGCACCGGCTTCCCAGGCCCGAAGTGGGAATAGAGCAACTCACAAAAGCGCCATCCACTGATTCCCGGCATATGAAGATCAAGCACAATCGCATCCGGCATATGCCCATCTTGAAGCCACCGCCAAGCGTCCTCGGAGCAGACGAATCGAATCACCTCAAAATGATCCTGCTCGAGTAAACTCGCGAGAAGGTGGAGTTGAACCGGATCATCATTAATGACAAGGATACATGCCATACTTATTGCTTAACCCTTGTTGGAGTGGCCGTGATGGACGAAAAGGCATCTTCAGCATGCACGTCAAAGCGGGCGTACTCCACGCCATTCCGGCCGCTATTTTTCACTAAATATAAGGCACCGTCAGCGGACTGGATCAATCGTTCAATCGGAATGGGATAGGGATCGGTCCAGGTGGTCACTCCCTGACTGACCGTCACGGTTATCGCCAAATTTCGAAATCGAAAGGGTTCCTGGGAAACCGCCACTCGAATACGTTCAGCCAGCCGAACCGCCTGTGCGGCCTCACTATTGGGCAACACCATAAGAAACTCTTCACCGCCATACCGACCAATGGCATCATACGAACGCAAACACGCACGCATCCGCCGGGCTACCTCAACAAGGACTTGATCACCCATTACATGTCCATACGAATCATTCACACTTTTAAATCCGTCCAAGTCAGCTAGAATGAGACTCAGGGGTTGGTGTTCACGATGCGCGCGATCAATTTCCCGCAACAGCCGATCAACAATAGCTCCATGATTCAGGATTTGTGTCAAGGAATCCTGCATGGCCTGGATGCGAAGCGTTTCTCGGGCTGAAATCAGTTCATTTTGTAAGTCGACGATTCGTTTTCCCGCCCGTAACCGAGCGTCCAATTCGCCTAAATGGAAGGGCTTGGTGAGATAATCATCCGCTCCCGCATCCAGTCCGGCAATGAGATCCTCCGGATTATTCCGCCCGGTCAACATGACAATATACACATAAGGACAATCGCTCCGCCCACGGATTCTCTGACAGAGTTCCGGGCCGTTCATCCCCGGCATCATCCAATCCAGAATCGCCACATTCGGCATAGCTCCCTTTTCTAACACCTGCCACGCCGCTTCCCCATCAGCACAGGAAATGACATCATGGCCACACTGACGCAATCGATACACCACCATATGAAGCGTGAGGGGATCATCATCAACAACAAGAATTCGCATAGGTATCTCGCAACTAACAGTTCAATATCAAGAATGAGTATAGTGGGATAACAAAGGGATGCCTGAACTCTCTATTTGATAAAATTCAACAAATTCGTCTGAAATTGGCGCGCGAGGGTGGACATAGAGGCTTCAAGGGTGTTTTGCAGGGTCGCTAAATCAGTAGCCACTTGAGCGAAATCGGCATCCTCGAAATTCGACCGGAGAGTTTGGGTATTCACACTCAAAAGGTCTAGGCTATCCTTGATCGTATCCAGACGATTGACCCGGGCGCCGATATTGGCCCTGGCATCTGTGATCTGGGATAAGGATTGATCAAATTGACCGATGGCCACTTGGATACCTTGCACATCATTGGTTACCAAGGCCTGATGGAAGTCCTGAAGGTTTTGAAACAGATCAACGGTGGGACCCGAAAACACCTGGTTCCCAGTCACATTGGTTTCGACCGTCCGGCCATCACCAATTTCCACATCAATCACGGCTCCATCCCCTTGATAGGTGTACCCAACCCGGACAAAGAATTGATCTCCGGCAGCAGGTGGCCCACCCCCATCTGTGAGGGTCACGTCCAATCCATCAAATGAGAACGTGGTCGGGGACGAATAGGTATTCCCTGAGGACACGATTTGATTAGTGGTAAGATTCAGCACATCAAATTGTGTCAAGGAAGTAAATTGAATCTGATATGAATCCGGTTGTAAGGCCGAGGATGTTACAACCGAGGCGGTAATGGTCCCACCTCCCGCATTGGCCGTGCCGGCAGATCCAGATACCGATCCCAACACAAATGGTTCTGTTTGAGTCTGACTGCCTGCAAACAGAAACCGTCCATTGAGTTGGGTATTCGCAATGCCGGCCAAGCCCAATATAAGCTGTTGCACTTCCTGAGCCGCATTCCGGCGTTCCACATCGGTATTCGTATCATTCCGCATCTGGATGGCCAGTTCCTTAGCCCGCTGTAAGGTGTTCCCGGCAGGCTCCAGGACGCTATCGGATAAATTGAGCCGCCCCACACCCTCATTCACCGTGGCCAAACGTCGTTCCGTCGTCCGCAAGACATTCCGGAATTGATTGATACGTTCGGCTGCCGCAGGATCATCAGAAGGACGATTCACACGTTTTCCGGAAGCAATTTGCTCATTGCGATCGAAAATATTTCCTCGAAGCCCTCGAATGGCCGTTAACAGGGCATCAACTTGTTGGTGATCAGTCACACGCATAGGCTTGCTCCACTTTTTGTGACTTACTTCGATCTTTCATCAATCCCACCTTCCACAGGTGTTTGTCTCAAACAACAACGTTACCCACCCATTGCCAAGATAGTCTGCATTAATTCATCGGCGACCGTAATCATCCGAGCGGAGGCTTCGAATGATCGCTGAAAACTGAGAAGATTCGTCAATTCCTCATCCAATGACACACCAGAGACACTTTCTCGCAAGGCAGTCAATTGATCAGCCTCGAGGTTTTTACTAATTAACGCCAATTCGGATTCCTGGGTGGCACTCCCCACATCCCCTATAGTAATCGTGTGGTAATCGTTGAGTGTCACATTCCCAAGATCGACCTGCCGATTCGTATGAATACCTACCAGAGCTAGCGCATTGGTATTATCACCTGGAATCCCTGCCGCCGTGGAGGCAGCCGCGATCTTGTCAGTATTGGACAACGTCACCCCAAATCGTTGAGCTGCGCCTTTTTGAGCACTAAGGGAAAAAACGTCTCCTAATGCGGCTGTACCTGTGATCACAACATCTAACCCATCAAAGCTAATCGGTGATCCGGAGGTATACGCACCAGAGGTCACAGTGGCTCCCGTCGCCGTATTGACCACCGAATAGGCCGAGGACCCCGTAAACTGGACTTCATAATTCTGAAAAGTCAGGAGGGTAGGATCCGCAATGGTCAGGGAACTACCAATGGCGCTCCCGGTATTCCGGTCACTGGCCAGAGGGACTTGGGGCGCTAAAGCGGAAAAGAACGCATTATTCGTGGACCCATCCAACGCAAATCCGGATTGATGCTGTTGATTAAATTCATTGGTCAAGACAGCGGCCAAGCGATCGACGCGGTCCTGGAATGCCACAATATCCCCATCCCGAAGGGCGAGTAACCCTCCGATTTTCCCTCCATGAATTTTGTTGGAAATTGGAATCTCACTCCCGTCACTGCGCACGAAGGTCACATTATGCAGCGGAGGGTTGTCCGGATCCGGTTCGGTCGACAACGCATTCGCATGATTGCCACCTACTAAAAGTTGCCCACCAACATTGATTCCGATGCCATCCCTCATGGTCACTTGTTCAATATCGACTAACTCCGCCAGTCCATTAATGAGGACCCCTCGTTGGTCCCGTAAATCTGGGGCTTCACGTCCACTGGATTCCGCTTTAAAAATTTCATCATTTAAGGACGCAATCCGCACTGTTAACCCATTAATAGTCTCTACATGACGACTGATTTCTCCATCGGCGTCCGACCGTATCTGATTCAAGCCTTGTGCTTGAGTCACAAACGCATCCGTGAGGGATCCCGCTTTTGCCAGTAGCACGGTGCGTTGAATGGTACTTTCCGGGTTTGTGGTGACATCTCGCAATGCGTTAAAGAACTCTGTGAGACTATAAGAAACTCCAGACTGTTCCGTTTCCGAAAAAAGCCCATCAGTTTGAACCAGGAAATTATTCCTGGCGGTAATGTATCCCATGTCTTCATTGACGGCGGTCAACTGATTTTCCAGAAACGAATCGACAGTCCGACGAATCGCGCCAACCTGTACGCCGCTCCCGATCGTCCCTTCGTCCGGCCGCTTCGTTTCAAGAACGACTTCCTGCCTGGAATAGCCTTTGGTATTGATATTGGTGATGTTATGGGAAGTGGTCGCCAGGCCCTGTTGGCTGGCCTGAATTCCTGAACGCGCGATATTGAAGATGTGACTGATGCCCGCCATAAGTCTCCTATCCCTGGAGATGGACCGAGCTTGGGACTGAAGGAAAATTCAATGTCCCGGATCCCTGATACACCGGACCTGTTCCCACCCCTGTATACATGAAATGAATCGCCTCACCGACCCTGTGCTGGATTCGCCGAATCAAGGATTCATTCTTTTTGCCTTGCTTCTGGATCGTGTCTGCCAGACGAAGAAGTTCGGTCAACAGGCCATGAGCCGATTGCGCGCGAGGATCTCGAGCCTTCTGCAACCAGCTCCGAATAGACTCGTGAACTTCAGGTCCCCCAAGCTGTCGAAGCTCTCGCTCAACCTGCTGTTCTAATCGGCACATGGCATCCAAAACTTGTTCTTTTTGACTGTTTACATCGGTCAGTCCTTGCCGATCCATGATCCGTAGGGTTCGCTCTTCATGAGAAAGCAGGGAAACATATTCCTGAAACAAGGACTGAGCCTCGGCTAACAGTGTCAAAAGGCGCTCCCACGTCGCGTGTTGGGGATGATTCATCGAGCAGCCATTCCCCTTATGAAGAGTAGGTGATTACGAACCCAAGGCGTTAAGAATCGTCTCTCGTGAAATAGCCTCAGCCACCTGACTGGATGTCGCCAATTCAGTCCCTTTCTCCAACGCCTGCTGAATACGCTGAATTTTATCCTCTCTGAGCTCAGGAACCTGGGACGCACGAGAAGAATAGTCTCGTATTTCCTGCGCCAAGACAGACAGATCCACCGCGTCTCCTGAAAAATGACGTTGAGTGGTCCGTGATGAGCTGCTCTCCTTCGCATGAATATCTTTGGATTGAATTTGAAAGAACAGTTTCCCCAGCTCTCCACTGGGATCAAGGCCCTGTATCTCCATGGCGTCATGCCTCCTTCCTTATATGTATCGGAGGTAACACCATTAAACTTTACAAAACCTCTTAAGATTTCATAGAAGACGGATCTGATATGGTAGGACGCATGAGGTCTTCATTACGGGCAACCGAGTCCAACACATAGGCAGAAAGACCGATCCCTCCCGCTTGAGCCGCCCGTTTGCCTATTTCCTCATCATAAAAGGAATTAAACATGTCCCCCATGCGATTCTCCGTCAACGCCCCTTTCGGGACGGTTTCCCGCATCACTTTCATTAAATATGCCAGGAAATAGGATTCGAACTCCTGACTGGCCCGTAACAATTCCCCTCGGCGGGCTGATTGCTCTACTTGATCCACCCTCCCCTTTGATAGGCTATGGGAGAGACCCGTGCTATCCAAAGGAGGAGGAATGTCATGAATCATGTAATGCTCTCTTGCAGGAAGACAGTCATCGGCAAAGCCTTCTCTAGTAAAATCCGGTTTTAGATCAACTCCAAGTCGGCCTGGAGAGCCCCTGCCGCTTTGGCCGCCGTCAGCACGGCAACCAGGTCACGAGGCGTCACCCCGACCGAATTCAGGGCCTTGACCAGGTCTCCAAGAGTCACAGATCCATCGACCTGAATAACCCGATTCTTATCCTCTTCGGCTTCCGTATCCACTCTAGGAGTCACCACGGTATTCCCTGCAGCCGATCCAATGAGTCCTGGCGCTTCCGGTTGGGACACATCAAACCGGGTCTTAATTTTAATCGTCAAACTTCCATGCGAAATCGCCATACTGGCCAGCCGGACATGCTCACCCATGACAATCGTTCCCGTCCGCTCGTTCACAACGACCTTCGCCCGGACGTCTACATTCACGTCCAGCCCTTCCACTGCGGCAATCATTTGGACAATTTTGCCCTGGAACCGGTCAGGAACCCCCACTTGGATCTGGCCGGAACTGACCGCCGAGGCTACCCCATCACCAAGATGGGCATTAATGGCTTCGGACACTCGCAAGGCAGTGATGAAATCAGCCTGATGCATCGTCAAGGAAAATTTGTCCCACGATTTAATATCCAAATCCACGGCTCGCTCAACTATGCCTCCACCAGGGATAATCCCTCCGGATTGCTGGTTTTTGACCACTGAAGTCCCGCCATCCCCCGCTTCGAATCCTGAGGTCGAAATCGGCCCTTGCGCGACGGCATACACCTGCTGATTGGCCGCTTTGAGTGGGGTCAACAACAGCGTTCCCCCTTTCAAGCTTTTCGCATTAGCCATCGAAGAGACCTGCACATCCAATTTCATGCCGGGACGAGCAAACGGTGGCAGTTTGGCGGTCACCATCACCGACGCGGTATTTCGAGTTAGTAACTGAATGGGATCAATTTTGAGATTGATCCCCATGGTATTCAACATCGAAATAATGGCTTGCGCGGTAAATTGGCCACCCACGACCGAATCACCGGTGCGGTCCAACCCGACAACCAGGCCATAACCGATCAATTGGTTCTCTCGAACCCCTTCAACCGAAGCGATATCTTTAATACGAGCCGCCTGAATTTCCCCAGGGGCGGTTAATGCCCCGGCACTGACCATGAGCCATCCACTAATCCAGACCAATAGCACTCCCCACCGGGACAGCCATGGCCGCCCGATTCTGTTTACAGTTTTTCTTCTATTCATCAGGGGAGATCGACGGATCACAGCACTCTCCTGTTAAGTAGACAATTGACAAAAGACCCGGCCCAATAATCTAAAACGGCGTAATCCAGTCAAAAATTCTGGTAGCCCACCCCGGTCTCTGGACATCGTCCACCACTCCTAAGCCGGTATAGGCAATTTCTGCATCGGCAACTGCGGATGACAGAACCATGTTCTGCGTATCAAGATCGATGCGGCGGACAATGCCTTTAATGATCATCGTTTGTTTTTCACTATTGACCGTCACTTCCCGTTTTCCCTGAATCCGGAGGTCGCCGTTCGGAAACACTTCAATAACTTTCGCGGCAATGGTGCCGGTCAAGGTATCTTCCCGACTGGTCGATCCGTCTCCTTCAAATGCATTTGAGGTACCGGCATCAACATTGAAATATTCAGCAAATTTTTCCATGAGGCTACTAATCCCAAAGAGTCCTCCACTAACTCCAGCTGAAAGGCTGGCTTCTCGATCCGCTTTCGTATTGGCTTTCTTGGAGCCTTTGTGCTGTTCCACAATCTGCACGACGACGATGTCCCCGACCCGGCTGGCCCTTCGATCCTCAAACATGAACGCACGCCCATTCCCTGGATCCCACAACGAACCCAGCGAGGACGGCTGATCCTTTTCAAAGACAATCGGGTCGGTTTCGACCTGCGTCGCCTTCTTTGGTAAGGCACAGCCCGTCCAGCTACTCATGATCACCAGCAAGATGACTCCCCACACCCCGAGCCTGGCCATAAAGGTTGGCGTTCTCAAAATCCGACCTCCACCAGCCCGGCTGCCATGACGGTACCCAACACATCCCGTCCGGATGTCTGGTTTTGGACCAAAATCGTCTCACCTGCTTTACCGGCAGCTTTGGCTAATCCCACGGTCTGAACCAGAAGGCCTCCATTCCGGACTTCAATCATTACCCGATCACCCTTATGAATGACCGGTGGATGATCCAGCATAATTTTTCGAATCGGCTGTCTGGGAGGCAGCGGACGCAACACTTGCTTGCCAATCGCCTCTTCAAAATCCAAGACAAAATCATGGGTCAGAGACGGCACATCCACCATCAGCGAAGCGAGATCTTCGGCCGCCACCACGTCTTTAGGCTTCAACCATCGGATCGGAGTTGCCACTTCGGCTTGGGCCTTCACTTCCCCCACGACATTGACCGTTTGAATAAATTGCTGATTCACAAAGACACCGACTCGAAACGACCTGCGCCCGGTTCTTCCGCCCCCTGACCATTCTCCGATCTCAAGATGGAGTTTCCCCTTCGGAACCTCAACCAATTGACTGGGGAACATCACCCGCAATGACAACTGATGATGTGGTCGGCCATACCGGCGCGTCAGTTCGGCCAAGACCACCTGCTCAAAATCTCCAGCACGCACCGATTGCATATCCGTACGCCCGCGTGGGGACGAGACAGGCCCTTCCGCGTAAGCAGTCCCCTCGCCGACCACCCACACATTCCCACCCAACAGAAATCCAAGTACCAAGATGATGGTCATCAATCACCTACCTTCTCAACGTGTTCACAACCTGCATCATTTCATCAGATGCCTGGATAGCTTTGGCATTAAGTTCATAGGCCCGTTGGGCAATAATCATATTGACCATTTCATCCGCAATATTTACATTCGAAATTTCAAGAAATCCTTGCTGAATATTCCCAAACCCGGTGGAAAACCCTGGCGTCCCCTGTTGAGCAGGCCCGGAGGAAGTGCTCTCTGAAAACAAATTATTGCCTTGCGCAATCAAGCCGGACGGATTATCGAAACGCACCAATTGAATTTGTCCCACCTGGGTGGCTTGAGACACTCCGGGCAAGAGCGCCGATACCGTTCCATCTTGACCAATATCTACCTTCAGCGCTCCGGAGGGAATGGTGATGCTTGGAATAAGCTGATCGCCATCTCCCGAGACGACATTCCCCGTACTATCGCGTTTAAAGGACCCGGCCCGGGTATACATCGTGGTCCCATCCGGACGCGTAACCTGGAAAAACCCTACTCCTTCAATGGCCAAATCCAACTCATTAAAGGTTTGCTTGAGACTTCCTTGCACATATTCCTTGGCTACCGTGACGGGCCTCACGCCTAACCCGATCTGCATACCGACAGGGAATACACCAACATTTGAAGCACTGGCTCCCGGTAGACGGGAAATTTGGTACAGGAGGTCCGCAAATTCAGCACGACTTCGTTTAAACCCGGTCGTATTCACATTGGCGAGATTGTTCGCAATCGTGTCGATATTGAGTTGTTGGGCAAACATGCCCGTAGAAGCGGTATGCATCGCTCGAATCATCGTGCTAAATCTCCCTTCTTCCCCTTACTCCGTGGCCACCGAGACATCGTCATCTTGAGACCTTTCCTCTTTCGGTTCATCATGC
>JAOUGQ010000375.1 GCA_029865515.1 Nitrospirota bacterium | reverse complement strand
TAAGACTTTTTTCATCATGAGTGACCTAAATCCTTTATCTTTTCACCATAACGGGCATGGAAATCCTCAGGGGTTAGGCTGTGACCTTTCAGCTCAAACTTACCAATGTGAAGACGACGTCCGTCGCGGCAATCAGCGTAACACCGCCCCTTTTCCCAGTAGAAGCAGGGGGCACGATGAGAATGGCGTGCTGGTTCCCCATCAAGATGACTTCTCAAAATCCGCATAGGGAGAGAATCCAACAGACAGAAGGCCCCCGGATAGGGAGGGGCGACCGACCGGATCAAGTTATGGACCGTCTCCGCACTTTCCCGCCAGTCAATGGCTCCATCCTCGGGCCGTCGTCCACCATAATAGGAGCCCTCCTTCAGGTTCAGCGGCTGACGCGGGGCCTGCCCTGCAATCAACAACGGCAGGCTGCGGTGCAGAACGACCTCCGCGGCCCAGGTCACCTTGTTGAACACGTCCAGCGCGATGTCGTCCGGCAGTATGGGGACGGCTTGCTGATCAACCAGTGCGCCGGCATCCGGCTTAATTTCCATATAATGAAGACTCGCGCCTGTCTGAGTTTCACCTTTGAGCACCGCCCAGTTCACCGGGGCGCGTCCACGATATTTTGGCAACAACGACCCATGCATATTCAGGGCTCCACGGGAAGCACAGGCAAGTAATTCGGCTCCCAGCATTCGCCGGTAATAAAAGGAAAAGATGAATTCGGGAGCAAGGTCCCGTATCCGTTCAATGATGTCAGGCCGATTAGGATCATCCGGGGTCACGAAGGGAATGTTATGCTCTTCAGCCAGTGCCGCCACGCTCTCGAACCAGATGTTCTCGTCGGCGGAATCGTCATGGGTCACGACCAACGGCACGTCGACATGACCGGCCAGGAGAACGGACAAACAGCGCACACCCACATTATGGTAGGCAAACACCACCGCTCTGCTCATTTCTTCCTCTCAACACCTGGAAAATCATCCTCCAGGATGGCGTGAACAATAAAGCGCGGACGGTTCTGCACCTGCTGATAGATGCGCCCAACATACTCCCCTAACATCCCAATACCGAACAGCACGACCCCGATGAAGAAGAACATAATCCCAAAGAGGGTAAACACCCCTTCAACTTCTGGTCCGACCAACAACCGCCGCAACACGAGGACCACCACAAGCAAACCGGACAACATGGCAATGACCATGCCGACCGTTGAAAATATCTGCAGCGGGGCAAGCGAAAACCCTGTTAACAGATCGAAGTTGATGCGAATGAGCTTGTACAAGGAATACTTCGACTCGCCCGCTTGACGTTCACGATGGGCGACTTCGATTTCCGTAGGATTCCTGGCATAGAGATAGGCAAGCGCCGGGATAAAAGTATTAATTTCCTGAGAACGCTTGATGGCTTGGACAATGGAACGATCATAGGCCCGTAACATGCAACCTTGATCGGTCATGCGGATCTTGGTCGTCCCTTCGCGCAGTTTATTGATGCAGCGCGACGCAACTCGACGCCACCAGCTGTCCCGGCGCTGGAGGCGAATGGTTCCGACATAATCATAGCCTTCATCCATTTTACCAAGCAGCTTGGCAATCTCTTCAGGCGGGTTTTGCAGATCGGCATCGATCGTCACCGCACGTCTTCCTCGCATGTAATCGAACCCGGCTAGAATCGCCGCATGCTGCCCGAAGTTGCCGTTGAGCAAAATGACGCGTGTGTGTTCAGAACGTTTAAAGAATTGCTCACGCAACAAGGCCGCAGAGCGATCGGTGCTGCCATCGTCGATAAATAGGCATTCGTAACTGCGCCCCAACTGATCCGTTGCGGCATAAAGACTGGAAAACAACGCCGGTAAAATGGCCTCTTCGTTATACACCGGAATGATCACGGTGAGTTCTGGTTCAACCCTATCGGCGGCAGGAGGCACTAGCGCAATTACAGCTTGACTCATGATCTTGCATCCAAGACTTCAACAAGCACGGAACACACTCGCTTCACATCAGCACGAGTCATGGCAGGAAACAGCGGCAGCGTCAGGGTCTCACGTCCAATACGCTGAGCATTGGGAAAATCCGCCTCCTGGTAACCGAGGTTTTGATACAGACTAAACCCTGGAATGGCGGGGTAGTGCACACCGGTATGGATACCACGAGCCCCCATCGCTTTTTGAAAGGCACTCCGCTCCATGCCAAGGTCTGCAAACGGGATTAACACGGTGAACATGTTCCAGCTATGACCTTCGTCCCCACGTGCCGGGAGTAGCAGATCGGAACGCTCGCCGAGCAGTGTGAAATATTGGTCAGCCAGGTCCGTACGCCGCGCCACAAATTCGTCCAAGTGCCGAAGTTGGTGTAGGCCGATACAGGCCGACACATCCGATAAATTGAGCTTTCCCCCTGCGACCACCACATCAAGGGTACCTTGAGCATCTCGTGAGATGCCATGAAAACGAAGCCTTTCAAGCTCCGGGAGAAGGGCTGGATCACCGACAGAGAGGGCCCCACCCTCTATCGTGGTGAGGTTTTTGTTAGGATGAAAGCTAAAGCACACCAGGTCACCAAAACCTCCAATCTTTTGCCCTCCCCATCCACTCCCAATGGCATGAGCCGCATCCTCAATGACGCGTATATGGTGCTGTTTGGCCAAACGATAAAGCGCATCCATATCAACCGGTAACCCGGCGAAATGCACCGGCATGATGGCTTTGGTCCGTGTGGTGACAACAGTCGCCACCTGATCAAGTTTGAGATTTCGGCTGGTTACGTCCACGTCCACAAACACGGGGCGTGCACCGGCACGCAGGACGACATTCGCGGTGCAGGCAAAGCTTATCGCAGGCACGATCACCTCATCACCGGGGCCGATATGACACAGGGAAAGTGCCAATTCCAACGCGCTGGTACCGGAATTCAACACCCGCACCATCCGGTTGCCCCCGAGGTACGTCCTGAGCCCCTCCTCAAAGGCAAGCACCTTCGGGCCACTCGTAATCCAGCCGGAGCGCAGCACCTCGTTTACCGCCTGGAAGGTTTCCTCATCAAGGGAGGGACGGGTAAATGGCAGTGAAGGTTCCATTTCAATTCCTTGCGAGAACGAAAACACCAAGACAAATGATGCCGATTCCGAGGAGCTTCGTCG
>JAOUGQ010000374.1 GCA_029865515.1 Nitrospirota bacterium | reverse complement strand
GGTTTCCTGTGTCAGCTCATTCTTCGAGGCCAGTAACGCTTCATGAAAGGCCACATGTTTGCCTTGGGCTTTTGAGGCTAAGGCCGCACGCGCGGCGAGCACTGAGGCTTCTCCAAGGATGGGATAATCTTTGTACACAATCCGAACGTTGGGATCGTCTTGTTGAAGCTGGGTCACCGCTCCGGCCACGCGCTTGCAGTATCCGCACCGGTAGTCGAAGAACTCCACCACCGTGACATCCCCTTCGAGATTGCCACTGACGGGTGAATTCGGATCGTTCAGCAACTCTGCCTGTTTGGTCGCGATCAGGTTTCGGACACGTTCCCGTTCCTGGGCTTCGCGTTTAGCCTGCAAGGCTTGCAGTGTTTGTTCGATGACCTCGGGATGAGCACGAATGTACTGTTCCACGACTTGTTCTACTGCCTGTTGAAAGGCCGGGTCGGACTGTGCTGGGGGAGATTCCGCGTTAGTCAAAACGGGAAGAAGTCCAAGAACCCCGCTAAGGACAAGTCCACAAGTTTTCGTTCGAATACTCATTACACGAAATGACATAGCAATCTCCTAAAATGTGTGGATGTATTGGTTGTTCTCCTACTGTTTCTTTGCACAGATTCGGCATCTCCGGAGTAACGATTGTCGAGCCTTCGCATCAAGCTGGATGCGGCCCTGTTCCAGCGTTACCCGCCCATAGGAAGGGGCCACCTTCGAAAGAAGTCCGGACATTGTAGAAGAGGAGACGGCCTCCTGTTCATTCAAATCATCGTCCGTGGCCACTCGACCTTGTTGCATGACTACCCCGCTATACCGCCGTGTTGGAGTAAAGACAAGCTTTGTCATGTCCCCGATCCCTCGGCCTTGGATCTGCTCCCGCCGACCTTCGGCGTCCAATCCTTGCCCATTCGGAAGCAGGAGTATCAGGTGAACGTGCCCCTGCTCTTCGGCTTCTTCAATAAGGAACGGGTAAGGGGCGGTCAAAGATTCCGTGTGGGCGATGGTCGTGGCGTGAAGATTCTGCGCTTCCCCTGTTGAGGTGGAAGTCAGTTGAAGTTGGTCTGGTGGTGACGCAGTGACCAGATAGGCCCCGGAATGAATGTGCAAGGGCAGGCCATCGCCGCTGAGGAACTGTGCGGGTATATTCAGTTGGAGAACGGGAAATTCCCCCGAAGATTTTGCTTCAACCGGGGGTTGAGCAAATGCCGTCAGGGCACAGCCCATAAGCAAAAGATAGAGCGTGAAAGCGATTGAAACCTGTCCATGTTTCATGATGGTTGCTTTATCCTGTTCCTCAATCCATAACCTCTCGAATACATAGAACCCTCTTGATGACTCAACGCCCTATATTTCGAATGATCTTTTGTTCGTTGGAACTCCGGGTTCCGGATACGCAGCAATTGTTGGCCACCGGCTGCGGCTCCGAGCGCTTCAAAAAACATGATCCTTGAGTAGAACCTGACTTTGGCTTTACGAAGGTGAAGGCTTGACAAGTTCCATCCCCGGCGCAGCGCGTACGGCAGGATTCGGCATTATTTTCCATGTGCCGGGCATAGTCATCGCCCGGCCGATCGGTGGCATCTTCCAATTGAAATTGCCCATGTAGGCTGTTCATGAGATTTGTGGTGAGGGCCAATGCGATTTGGCGCTGAGATATCATAGACTGCAGTTGAATCATGCTTAATTCACTATCTTGGCTACCCGTTCCTTCACGATACCGTGCGGAAATATTCGGTTGATTTACCGGAAGCCGACGGCCCTGTTGTCCGTCACCAAACCGGACAACTCCCGTGGTTGCATCCAGTTGGTAGTGCCTGGAGACACGGAAGTTTCCCCTGGTCTGAATCCCGCTGATGGAACCGGTGGCCTCAAGAGCGATGCCATCAGGTAGAAACACCACTACATGATGAATATCTTCGTTGGCCTCCTCACGGATCAAATACGCTTCCGGAGTCTTCACACGTTGGTCATGTGTGGTTCGAGTGGCTGGGAGCGTGACGGTTCCCTTTTCATGCCAAAAGACCAGTCGGGATTCCCCTTGAGTGAGGGGCTCGACCAGATACGCGCCGGGAGGAACAACGACGATCTGTTCATCGGGGGCACCGAAATGCAGAGATTGGTCCAAGTGAATCATCAGCGGGATCAGACGGTCGTTCGCCGATACCGATGTGCCCGGTTTTTCTGCCGCCGTTGCCGACAAAGCGGTCAAGGAAAGAATGCCAAGGTTGAGAAGAGTCCATACCAATACAAGACAGGCTGTTGAAAGTCGAATCGATACCCTTATTGGTCGTTCCTTTTTCCCAGTGGGATTGAGGAAATAGAAGCTCTTCTCAAACTGAATCAATGGAGTAAAGAAAAGGTTTCTCATATGATGTGGCGTGGTTGGCATGTTCGGATCCTGTCTTCCCTAATTTCGATGGATCTCTCTTACTATGCGCATTCCTTGATGTAGTTCTTTATTTTTGAAGTGGAGGCACGTTTGGAACTGCCAAAGGCTTTGTATCGAATATGGCGTTTTGCACCGTGATAACTGCTTCTTTCGACTCGCTTGGCAACGTGATGAGGCTTGAATGTTGCTTCACGGTCTCACTGATTTTTGATTGTGGTTGGAGAGCCGACACTGACGTGTTTGGATAGGGTATCGGCACCGCTGGTGGCGTTGGAGATGGCGGCTTAACAGTCACATCTGGAATTGTCCTGAGGGCGCTCTGATTAGGTTTGGAGAGCAAAGTGTTAGGGGCCAATTTAGAAGCCCCTCGTCTCCCAAAACTGGTAATTCCACGTTCAGTGATCTCTTGATCTTGAGTCATATTTTCCGCTGGTGCCGCCACGTCCGATTCGGGGTTCCTTTCCTGTTGAGCCTCGTTGGAAGCTAGTGGGTTCAGAGGTTCACCGGGCTCTGGAGTTGAGCCGGCTTCCCCGATAATTTCCTGGCTTTCAGCGACAGGCAGTTCATCCGGTTCAGGAATCCCACGTCCTGAAATGTTCAATTGGGAATTTTTTGAGAATGCCAAATTCAATGGCTTTTTAGTTGAGGTCCTGATGGTGGCTTGGCCGCCCAAGATGTTGGGGTCCGCCTTGAGCTTCAGGTTGGTCGATTGAGCCCCTCCGGGTATTGTGAGGGAATCGGGTACTGGAAACA
>JAOUGQ010000083.1 GCA_029865515.1 Nitrospirota bacterium | reverse complement strand
TGGTAATAATCGCCAATTGCTCATCCTCGGCATCCCGTTTTGCGGCCTTCAATTGATTGATGACATTTGGAGTAATGAAACTGGCAAGAATCGCGAGAATTGCCAGGACTCCAATCATTTCCACAAGTGTAAAACCTGACGGAGAGGTCAGGCGAACGGTGTGAAGCATGGATACAAAGGTGTAAGGCCGGACGAGACGGATGCCTAGGATTGGTTTATTTTTCATACGCATCGATGAGACCCTGCAATGATTGCTAAAACCGTTCTTTCGGGCCCTTCCTTGAGTCTGCAGCCTTCAATCGGAGAATGGAAGATTTTGCCGGATATACCTCTCCTTCCTGTTTCGGAGAATGGCGAGCCATTCTTAATTGGTAAGGGGAAAGAGCAGACGCGAAGAGTGAGACATGAGGGGGAAAGCCATGAGAAGTGAGACGTGGGAATAGAGGAATGAAATGGACATCTACTTGTTGTCCTCCTCCCGGGATTCGGCGGGGATACATCTTCTCTTTGGGCAGGACCAGCCAGATGGATCCCCGATTACCAATCTCGGGGACGACGAAAGTGGAGAAAAGAAAACGTAAGGTGTGAGGAGGAACTCTGAAGGTATTCTTTTACCCCCTCATCCCTTACGGGTATTAATTCCAGGCGTTTTCGACCTTGTCAGTAAAATACAAGCGCATCACGTTTCCGGCACGGACAAATCGAACCTGGGCGTTCGGGGCAATGTAGGCTGTGAGGTCAAAGGTCGGTGGGACCTGGCTGACATCACTGCCGTTCATGGTAGAGGTTTGAAGGATAGTCCAAGTTGTTCGACCATTGTTGGTGGCTTCGACTGTAATGTTTCCTCCATTTTCTCCGGCACTTCTGCGATAGCTAAAGGGGAGAATAGCTGACGCCGCGCCGGAGAGATCGACTTCCCGACTGACTTCTGTCGTCGGTCTACCACCGCTAAATTGGCAATAGTTCCCGGTTGCACATTGCGTATCGGCGACCACTTAAATTTCCCTTGGTCTGTCCATCGGCCTCACCCGTTTCCTGCCACTCATTAACCCAGCTCTGCGTCGCATCGTTTCCGCTGTAGGCCACGCCATTGAATTCCTTCCTGACGGTTCCAAGGTTCAGCAACTCGGCTTCAGAGGATTCCATTGTTTGGCGGCAGAGCAAAGTGGGTCAAACCAATAGGCGGTGTTGGTGGTGAGAGCAAATTGGACTTCAGGGAAAGTATAGGTCGTTGCCTCATCAAATCCGATCATGGTTCCTGCGAGGTGAAAGGCATTGTGGGTAGGAAGTAAGCCACCGCCGGAATCGGTGGCAGGCGCGGTAGCAATGAAAAAGCTGGCTCCATTTCCCTCAGGCGTTATGGCCAGGGAATAGAATAAATATCCGACATTGCTGCGATGCATGTGTAGATCGGGAACAAGACTTTCATTCGTGGTCCACCAGGTTTCGAATTCAGCAGGAGTGGTGATAATCGGTGCGACGTCCTGTGTGAGATTGGATAAAAGAAGAAATCGGGCATTCACCAGTTCGGCGGCAGACAGGCCGGTCCGATTGTTAAAGCCGGCCAAGCCTGGATGGACTGCGTAATAGCGCGTAAACCCGCGAGCGTTTGTGGTTATCTGCGGTGTAGAAAAGGGGACATAATCAGGGACAAGACTGACCAGGGATGGGGGAAAGGCGTTGTTCTGCCGAAGGTAGGTGATAATTCCCTTTTTGATCACATCAAGGTGATGGGTCTCCAAATCTTGTTCATGCCGATCCCATATCCGGATAAGCGAAGGGGAAAACACAGCTAATCCCACACTCAGCAATGCCAACAGTCCGATCATGGCAATGAGACCGAATCCGGCCTCCTGAAAGGCTGAACGGGATGGATCCTTCTTCACCACTGAAAGAAGACAGTGGTCAACCATGGCCATCTCAGTGGAATCCTCCCATTAAACTCATCATGGGCATAAAGAGGGCGAGGGCGACGATTCCAACAATCCCGATCAACCCAAGTGTGATCATGGGTTCTAAGATAGCGAACACCCTTTTGATTCTGCGCGGAATCTCCCGATTATAAAAGTTGGCCACGTTCATGAGTGTTTGGGGTAAGTTTCCGGTGGCTTCCCCGACCGAAATCATTTGGATCACCATCGGAGGGAAGACTGCGTGCCGGCTTAACGATTCGTTGATAGTTGAGCCTTCGGCCACCGCATGTTCCGCCTCCTGCAGAGCCTTTTCGACCACAGAATTACCCACAAGGCCCTGGCACAGTTGCAGACATTGCAGAACAGGAATGCCGGCCCGATAGAGGACTGCAAAGTTTTGAACAAATTTCGATAGCGTTAACATTTGGATGAGTCCACCCATCACCGGGAGTTGCAAGACCATTCGGTCTCGCCAGTGCGAAAATCCGTTCACATATTTTCGTCCCACCATCCACACCACAGGGCAGACAAGGATCAACGAGCCCCAGATCCACCAGGCCCCGACCATGAATTCACTGATGGCAATGACGACGACGGTGATGGTCGGGAGGGGCACATGAAGACCTTCAAGTATCGGAACGAACCGCGGAATGACAAAGGTAAAGAGCAACACTAGTAATCCGATCACCGCCACAATGACGATACTTGGATAAATGGTCGCCTGCCGCACATCTCCACGGATCTGGTCGACCCAGTCCAGATATCGCTCCAGTTCTTTGAATGTGTCCATTAAGGTCCCACTGTCTTCACCGGCATGGACGAGGTTGGTGACTTGCGGAGGAAAGATCCTGGGGTGCTGACTCATGGCTTCATGCAAGGTGTTTCCCGCTTCGACCTGTTGAAAGATCGTCTGTAAGGTCGCCCGTAAATGAATGTTTGGTGTCTCGACAGACAAACTTTTCAGGGCCTGCGTGAGGGGAATGCCTGCCTCTAATAAGGTGAACATGTGCGTGGAAAACTCCATGAGATCGCGGGATTTGACTTTTCCTCTCTTTTTCGCGGATCGGTGGGCAGACTTGGGTTTGGTTTCCAATGTTCGAACAAGCCAGAGCCCCATGTCCTGGAGTTGGCGTTCCAGTTGGAAAAGATCGGGCGCCGTCATCTCGCCCTCAATCGGTTTTCCGTGTGCGTCGATGGCCCGGTACTGAAAATTAGCCACCGGTGACCCTCAGCACTTCTTCCAGGGTAGTGATTCCATGAAGGGCTTTCATGAGTCCGTCATCGAACATGGTCGGCATATGTTCTCTCCGTATAATCGCTCGAATACCCGCCATATCCGGCCCATGCACGATGGGCGCGTGAAGTTCATCCGTGATTTGGATAATTTCGTAAATCCCCGCTCGGCCTTTATACCCTGTCTTGCCACATTCATCGCATCCCTTCCCAGTCCAGAGCCTTAGGGGAACACCTTCCGGCAATTCAACCCGAAGATTTGCAAGGACCGTTGAGGCGTCTGTCCGTTCGATTTTGCATCCCGGACAAATACATCGAATGAGTCGTTGTCCGATAATAGCCGTCAAGGCGGAAGCCAGCAGAAACGCCTCGACTCCCATGTCGATCAGACGGGGAATGGCCCCCAGTGCATCGTTGGTGTGAAGGGTGGAGAAGACCAGATGCCCAGTCAAGGCGGCTCGCATGGCCAGATCAGCCGTTTCTTGATCCCGAATTTCACCTACCAGGATCACGTCAGGATCCTGTCGAAGAAGGGCACGAAGCCCGGCGGCAAACGTCATGCCGATGTCCGGGTTGACTTGCGTCTGGCGAATCAGGGACATCTGATATTCGATGGGATCTTCCAACGTGAAGACACTTTTTTCTTTCGCATTGACGTGGCGAAGAGCGGTATACAGCGTCGTGGTCTTTCCGCTTCCCGTTGGACCGGTCACCAGGATAATGCCATGCGGACGGTGGATCAGAGATTGGATGCGTGATTGGTCCTTGGGTGTAAATCCCAACGCCCGGAATTCCAACTTCAACGCTCCCTTATCCAGGATCCGAAGCACAAGGCTTTCCCCGAAGTTCGTTGGAAGGGTGGATACGCGAAGATCAATTCGGCGCGTACCTAAGGTGAATGTGATGCGGCCGTCCTGGGGGGTTCGCTTTTCCGTGAGATTGAGGTTTGCCATGAGTTTGAACCGCGCGGTAATGGGGGCTTGAAGAGGCTTCGGGATCAAAATCTCTTGAGTCAGGACTCCATCCACGCGCATACGGACCCGTAAATAGTCCTCGTCCGGTTCGACATGGATATCCGTCACCCGTGATTGTATTCCGGCGATAATGAGTTGATTACACAGGCGAATCATCGGCGCCTCACGGCTTCCCTCTTCACCGAGATCAGAGATCCCTTTGGCCATTAATTCATCAAGCAGTTGCTTGATGGATTCCCTGTGCGCATAGTGTCGTTCGATCGCTTCGATGAGTTCCTGAGCAGGGGCGGTGTGGGTGTTGACGTTAAGCCCGGTGCGACTTTCAACGGTATCGACCGCCACGATATTCAAAGGGTCCGCCATGGCCAAGCTCAACACATTCCCCTGTTTTCCCATAGGGAGGACTTGAAACTGCGTGGCGATGTCGTATGGGACGAGGTTTAAAATTTCCGGTGGAATGAAAATATTTGAAAGGTCCGCCAGGCCGGTTTGGGTGCCCTCGGCGAGATAGTGGGCCAGGACTTTTTCGGTAATGAATCCGAGGCCGATAAGCGTTTGCCCCAGCATCACGCCTTTTCTCTTACTTTCGCGTACGGCCAGGTCTAGTTGTTCTTGGGTGAGCCAGCCGTCTTGAAGAAGAGAAGCGCCAAGCAGAGGCCGTGCGGACTGCGGAGTTATGGGTGGTGTTGGCATGGGCCAGGCCCTTTAGTCACCTCTATGAGAACTGAGGATTACATTCCCTGTTTTGAGAGTAGAGGAAGCGTATTGGAAAGGAAGCTATCTGAAATCCCACGATGCCCTGTTGAAGAGGCCTGGTTCGGGCTACTGGTGAACCAGATACACATATATCCGGTCATTGGCTGCACTATATTTTACCCGCCCTCGTAATTGTCGTTCAGCCAGGTTCGCTCCGATGCCGGCATCAATGACTCCATCAATTTCATTGAATTCGGTATCAGAAATACCATCGACCCTGAGATAGGCCACCCGGGCTCCTGTCGGAATGTCGCTGTTTCCATCATCGCCCTTCAAATCCCATCCAATGTTTGTGGCCGTGGTCGCCGTTCCAAGTGCGACTGCTGCCGTGGCAGGCATATACATTATTGTTCCCAAACCGGGAGGGACATTGGAATTAAACTTTTCCAGATAGGGGCCTCGAAACCGAATCCATTGGTTGGCCCCGGTATTCAGCGGATCCGAGACATCTAATGTCAGGCGGGCCGGCAAGGAAGTGACTGTCGCGCTATTTCCACCATTTTCATTGCCGGGAACTCCTGCGGCATTCAGGGGATAGACGGTGCCCACATCGGCGTAATACTTTACAATCGCTATTTCATAGGTTCGAATCGCCGCTGCCAGGGATCGGGCGTTAGACGATGCAATAAGATTGAAAATTTTCGGAAGTAACAGCGCGATCAGAATGGCGATGATGGCCAACACCCCGATCATTTCCACCAACGTAAACCCTTGTGAATGACCAAGAGGTCGGAAGAGTTTTTTTGGCATATTTCAGATCTCCTTTACCATGGCTGCTCCATTGAATTCTGTTCCCAGGCTGAATGTGTGATGTCGTATGGATACGCATTCCACAGAACAGTCCTTCAGCTCTTGGAATAGCGTTCTTGAGCCACCCCCACTTCTGGAAATCAAAATTTTGAGGTTGAGCGTGATTTCAGATCCAGGAGAGCAATGCTGGCGAAGGGATCTCCGAGTTGGGAGGCTTGATCGAATAATCTGCGAGCAGTCTTGTGATCGGAAGGGCCAACGTAGCCATCCGCGTAAAGGTAGCCTAAGTGCACGAGCGCGGAGGAGAGATGAGGATTGAGTTCGAGCGCGTGTTGAATAGCCTGTTTGGCCTGTTCGACATCACCCAGACTTTTTAAGGCGATGCCCATGCCGACATAGGTGGTGGCCGAGTTTGGATAATGCCGGAGGGCTTCGCGGTAGGCGGCCATTGCGGCTTGGGGACGCCCGTTCAGCAAAAACTTCCACCCCAGATCCACATGACCTTCTGAATCATTCCTGCGAGCCAGGACTGCAACGGGTGCGGGGTTCCCCGTTGAGGTGAATTGGGATCGTTGTGAAGGTGTACGTTCAGTGGCAATGGGTGGAGGAAGAGTGGGTGCAGTGACAGCCGGATTTTCAACAAGAGGCGAAGCCTCGGCTTCTGGATTAGGCAGAGAATGAGGAGAGGTATAGTTGTTGATAGTTTCCAGTTGGCGAATCAAAGGGTCATGGTCTGAACTTTGAGAGTGATGCAGGTCCTGGGAGCCGGGTAGCGTCAAATGACTTCCCAATGCGGCAGACGATGTCAACATTCCCGTGCAGGTGATTGCGCCGATGATCAACGTGGTCCAGGATGGTTTTTGTTTCCTTGACGTTCGCGATGCTTCTGCCTCTGGCGCTGGACATGAATAGGCGTAAGGTCTCATGAATGCTCCCCGTCCCAGTGATTACTGCTTGAAGGTATCGGATGGCAGGCCACAGGCTTGATACGATTGAGTGGGAGGTTTTGAGGAAAAAAATAGAAGACACTTCAACGAACCAACAAGCACCAACAACAGAACGAATCAACACGTACCCACACAAGACCGTTCAGATTCATGAACAGAACGCTGCGACGATCAACGATTTAATAGAACGTGCCCCATGCTTTGAAAACATCTGAGGGGAAGAGCCCGATGGCTCTTTGAGAGTTTCTTTTAGCGGCAGTGGAACGTTAAAGGAGGAATGGTGCAGGGGGCCGGTACTGTCTGGCGTCAGTGCCGGGACAAAAAGAGAGGCCCACCTTGAAAAAGCGTGGGCCTTTCTGAACCCGTTGGTTGAAATGATGCCACCATTCTTAATTGGCTTGATCCGAAAAGGCTTCTTTTAATAGTGGCTGGATTTCACCCTTTTCTTCCATGGGGCCTAAAATATCGGTGTCTCCGTAAAATTGTCCGTTGATGAACACTTTCGGAAGAGTCGGCCAGTTGGTCATTTTGGAAAGGGCTTCCCGTTTTTCCGGGTTAGGCAACACATTGATCAGCTCATAGGGATAGCCGAACTTGTTGAAAAACTCCATGGTCTCGACGGTGAAGCCGCATTGTGGCGCGGTCTTGGTCCCTTTCCCATAGATAAGAATTTTGTGTTGGGCGATTTCTTTTTTAATTTCGTCTTCGATGGGATTGCTCATTCGGGTTATCCTCCTTGTGCTTCATCTTTGGTTTTGGCCTGAATTTCCAGGGCGTGAATGCGTCCATCCTTCAAGGGACTATCTAGGGCTTGATACACCATGCGATGGCGGTCTAACAAATTTTTCCCCTGGAAGGCATCGGAAATGATTTTGACGGTAAAGTGATCCATCGTTCCCGTTCGATCCATAACCGATACTTCCGCTTCCCCCAAGGCTTGGGTGATGTGGGTGGTGAGATCTTCGAACGTCATCATACGCGTTGAGCCATCATGTGAATAAAAAATGAAACCGAGTTATCACTATACCGAAGAGCGTTTTTTCTACGCAATGAGGCTCTTGAACACTGTTGAGATCCAAACCTTATTGTCCGGGGTTGGGGTAGAGTACGGACTGAAGAAAGGTGCCGAGGCGCTCCAAGACCTGAAAGGGAATTTCATGACCACCCGGAAATTCCACCCATTGGATGGGAAGACCGGCAGTTTGAATGTGAGTGCGGAGCTCTTGGGCGGCAGAGAATGGCAGAATGGCATCGTCCATCCCATGGCTCTGAAATACCGAAAGACCCTGCCGATGAGGTAATCGAGCAAGCCATTCCTGTTTCGCGATCACGGTCCCGGAAAGCAGGACCAGTCCTGCAAGGGGGATATCTGAATGGAGCGCAAGGTCCGTCGAAAGCATGGCTCCTTGTGAAAACCCGCCCAGAACGATTGACGCAGGTGGAGCGGCCAATTCTTCCATGGCAACGGCCAGAAGCTCCAGGACCTGGGTTCGAGCAGGTGTCAGTCCACGAGGAATTTCCTGCGACAATTCCTCCCATTGCCCTAAGGCCCTTGCCCGTGTGACCCGTTCAATATCCAGCATCCACCAGGCACGAGCATCTCCAAAACCCATATCCAATTTCAAAGGAGCCGCGGGAAATACAAACCGGACTTCCTCCGGAACTGTAAGGTATCGCCATAAGGCAACCAGATCATCTCCTGGCGCCCCAAATCCATGCAATAAAAACACCAAAGGGCCTTCGCCTCCGCCTTCCCGGTCCAGGCCTCCGGTTATGCAGACATTCAGCCCTGCCCATTGTTCTTGTCGCATACACGTCTCGCCCCAGTCAGCTTAAGTTACAATCAAGGAAATTCCAGGCAGCCAAAATTACGCGGAGATTGATAGAGGGGGGTGGAGTGAGCGCGAGGTCTAATGACCCATTTTGGGAGCGCCGGCATTGGCCCCCTGCGTAATCAAGGGGATTCTGAGGACCTGATGGCAGTGATTGCACACAACCTTCCACGTATTCTCATCGGCATATTCAATGTCTTCTTCTTTTTTCCAAAATAACTTGCTACATTTTGGGCATTTTCTGACTAACATCGACATCGGCATGCCTCCGGTTTATGGTCGCGTAATTCTAGTGGACTTAGTGTAATACATCTTGCCACAATCTGCCAACGCATGATCAATTTTTTGGATTCAACCGACATTGATCCCCAACAGCTTTTGGTGTTATTCGCCCAAACGGATTGGGCTCGTGACCGTTCACTGGAGGACACCAAATTCATGCTGGCTCATACGGATGTGACCATCTCCGCGTGGGATGGACCCAGACTGGTGGGATTCGGGCGGGTGTTGACGGACTATGTGTTTCGGGCTTCGATTTGGGATGTGATTGTGGATCGGGCCTATCAGGATCTGGACATTGGCAAGGGGATCATCCATCGAATTTTGACTCACCCTACCCTGGAACGGGTGGAGCTCTTTTGGCTCTGCACCAGACGCTACCAGGGGTTTTATGCTTCTTTGGGATTTTCTGATAAAGAACAGACCGGCATGGTCTGGGACCGGCGCAAACATATTCCCCCCGCGAAGACATAATGATTCGTATGGATGGGGGGAAGAAGCATTGCGAGACTCAGATCGTTTCGAAAGTCATTCGCTTGATGCATCCACGTTTATGAAACGAGGTACCCAGTGATTGTTGTGGGGTTGATGTCCGGGACGTCGGCGGACGGGGTAGACGCGGCGGTCGTGGATATTCGAGGAACAGGACATCGTCTCAAGGTGACACTGCTCAAACATGTTGGCCGGCCGTATTCTTCCAGACTTCGGCAACACATCTTACAGGTTTGCGAGCAGGGGACAGTGGGGCAGATCTGCCACCTCAATGCCCTACTGGGAGAAGTGTTTGCCAAAACCGCGTTGTTGGCGATTAATCATTCCGGGATTTCTCCTCAACAAGTGGGGTTGATCGGTTCTCATGGTCAAACGATTCATCACCGGCCTGCCCCCACCTATGAGCCTGGGGTTGGTCGGATCCGCTCGACTCTACAAATCGGAGATCCTCAGGTGATTGCGGAACGTACCGGAATCACCACGGTATCGGATTTTCGAGCCAGAGATCTTGCCGCGGGCGGAGAGGGTGCTCCCTTGACTCCTTATGCCCATGCCCTCCTGTTTGCCAGGAAGCATGCCACGCGATTGGTAGTCAATCTGGGAGGGATTGCCAATGTGACCATCCTGCCTTGCGGTGGGAAACTGGCAACCGTCCGGGCGTTTGATACAGGGCCGTGCAATATGTTGTTGGATGGATTAGTGGCTTTGGAAACGAAGGGGAAAGTCAGAGTAGACCTGGGAGGTCGCCTCGCTCAGAAGGGGCAAGTGCATGAGGGCGTGCTTCGCTGGCTATTAGCTCATCCCTATGTGTCCCGACGACCTCCTAAATCCACGGGGCGTGAGATGTTTGGGGAGGCGTATGTTCAACAGGTGCGGGCTCAAGCCCATCGTCGCCATCTTGCTTTTCCAGATCTTCTGGCGACGGGCTGCCGGTTTATTGCACAGGTTATTCGAAACTCGAAAGAATGGACGAGGGCTCCCATTGATGAGGTGGTGGTTGGAGGCGGAGGGGTGCGGAATAATCGTCTCTGGGCAGAACTCTCAGATGTGTTCCATCCCATCCCTGTGAACCGCATGGATCAATGTGAGTCATCCAGTCAAGCGTTTGAAGCTCAAGCCTTTGCGGTGCTAGCCTATCAAGCGATACAGGGAGTGTGCGCCAACCTCCCCAAGGTCACCGGAGCCAGTCATCCGGTTATTTTGGGGACGGTGACTCCTGGTCTTCACGGACTTCCCTAATATGTTCCTCATGGTTTCTTGCTTGTACACCTCGCCGAAATGACGGATTGATTCATGGCTCAGAACGGACTCTCACTTATTCTCTTAGCTGGTTTAGTGTTCGGAGTGATTTTTCTTTTGCAATGGATCTGGCGTCGTCCTCTTCCAGCAGATTCCGTACCAGCTCTGAGGCCGGAATCTGGTGAGAGCGTGGTGACCCCTCGCCCGCTGATGTCTCCCGAAGAAGCGACCCTCTTCAATCTGATTAAATTAGCGGCCCAGGACCATCTGCTGGTCCTGGCCAAAATGCCCATCTTAAGTGTCCTGTCCCTTGGCGATAAAGATGAAGAAGCCCGAAAGGCGGTCATGCGAACCATTCAGCCTGTTCGCTGTGACGTCGTCCTGGCGCATCCTGGCACACTTAAAGCGATGACCGTCATTACCTTCCAGAAGAGTTCTCCCGGTGCGGCAGGACGAGAAGATCGTGATCGATTGGTAGACACCCTGTTGATAGCGGCGGGAATCCAGCACATTACACTTCAGCTCAATCAGCCCTATTCGGTTGATCAACTCACTGAACTGCTGGGATTAGCTGAAGAAGAGTAGTGTCTGGGAGCTTCAGACGGCTTCTGGGCCAAGATTGCAGGAATGGTGTCTATGAAGATGATTCAAGGAATGATGACCGGAAGAATCGCCTGAAACGCCTTAAGACCCTCATCGACGACTTTGCCCGTTTCGACTGCCGGATCATCAATCGGAATAAAGCGGGAAATTTTAAAAAACGTGCGATGATCGAGCACTGCAGCAATTTCCGATCGACGGCGTTGGGTGATGGCAAGGGTGAAGCCGGGTCCTGCTTTCCACTCCCAGAGAGATGAACTCAAACACAGGCAGAGGTCACGGTCCGCCACCTCCGAGAATCGATTGAACAGATTGCGTCTGTATTGCTTCACAAGGGGGCCTTCAACAATGAGGGAAAAAATAATGTGGTGCCCCCACCAGAC
>JAOUGQ010000373.1 GCA_029865515.1 Nitrospirota bacterium | reverse complement strand
CAATAGGGCCCAATGATGACATCTTCTCCTAATTTAGCTTTGGGATGGACAATGGCTGTGGGATGAATGTTCATCAAATTCTCACTTTATGCGTTGAAAGTGTCTCCAAGGCCAGACTGAACCAGCAACTCTTTCTTATCGGTGCCTACTCTTCAGCTCCCTCGTCTCTGACCATGGCCGTCATTTCGGCTTCACACACTAAGGATGATTCTACCAAAATCTTCCCCGTCATCTTCCAAAATGGACCTTTTCGCCGAATCACTTCGACTTCAATCCGCAATTGATCCCCCGGAACCACTGGTCGACGAAATTTCGCTTTTTCAATTCCGGTAAGAAATACAGTGGGACGCCCCTTCCCCGTCGCCGTTTTTCTGGCCAACACTCCACCAACCTGCGCCATCACCTCCAGGAGTAACACGCCAGGCATAATAGGCTGTCCCGGGAAATGCCCTTGAAAAAACTGTTCATTGGCCGTAACATTTTTAATCCCTACAATCCGCTTCGCGTCATCAATGTCAAGAATCCGATCTACCAATAAGAAGGGATATCTGTGCGGAAGCAACGCCTGAATTTGAAGAATATCCAATTCCCCTTCAGCCATATCAGGTCCCCTTTCTCTGTTACTGCGCTAAACGAACTGGTCGTCAATGCGATGGCAAACCTTGGTATTAGGGCATACCCGCTTCACCACGTTCTTGATTCATGGCCTGAATGATATCAGTGGAAATATCCAAGCCCGGCCGATAAAACAAGGTTCCCGAATTGGCTCCCTCCTCTAACACCAACCCCAAGCCGCGTCGACCGGCAATGTCTGATACCACTTTTTGCACGTGACGTCGAAACTCGTTTTGCAACTCACGCTGTTTTTCCTGAACCTCCCGGTTCAAATCGGCGACTTTCTGCTGATACTCGGCCATTTTCTGCCTGAATTGCTCTTCCTTTCGTTGCCGCGCCTCCTGGCTCAACACGGTACTCTGCGCCATGAGTTCACCTTCCAACTTCCGTAATTCTTTCTGCTCTAATTCCACAAGCGCCTGTCGATCTTTCATGAACGCATTCAATGTGTCCGATAGCCGTTGTCCTTTGACCGTTTCCTGCAATATTCGTTGTGGATCGACAACACCAATCGGGAGATCCGACAGGTTCTGAGAACCCACGGAGGTACACCCCCAGACTAGACTCAGAACCATGGAACCAAGAGCCACCAAGCCACGAACGCCCCTCACAGCTACCTCGCTCATCTGATTCTCTTTCCTGCTTTTCAACCCCATCCTGTTCCTTTTCCAAAATCCATCTAAAAGACCGAACCCACGGAGAATTCAAATACCCACTTTTGGTCCTTCGATGGCCCATCCAGAGGACGGCCAAACGATGCCCGAAGAGGCCCAAAGGGAGAAATCCATCTGACTTCCATGCCGGCAGCCATTCGAAGATCCAAACTTAAGCTTTGTCCCTGAGAAAACCCCTTTCCATAGTCGAAAAAAAGCACACCGTTCAACTTGGCATCGGGCAATACTGGAAAAATTAAATCATTATTAAGAACGATTTGTTTATTACCCCCTTCAGGATCGTTACCATCGGTCACTGGTCCGGCACGGCCAAATTTAAATCCCCGCACGGTGTTAATGCCTCCCACGTAAAAAAATTCAGGAATCGGGAATCTAGACCCATGAAATCCGTCTCCGTATCCAAAACGCCCACGAATGGCATGTCGGAAATCCCAAAAAGGTAGTGGCGTATATTTCATCGCATCAAACGATACACTATAAAAATTATTTGACCCCCCAAGGGCATCTGTTCCAAAACTCGTGCGGACACCAACTCGAGTGCCCCGTCTGGGGTCTAAATAATAATCGCGGGAGTCCCTGAATAAAGAGGCACGAAATCCAGTCGTGGATTGAGTGCCTTTCTGATCCTTGATGAGATCGTTGGCATCAGAATCCACATTAGTAATCTTGATTTTTTCTGCTACAAGGGTAAAGGTCCCGGTCAAGTATTCGGAAAACCCCCGACCAAAGGTCAAATTCGCACCCTGCTTTTTTTCTAGATACGTCAAGTAATTCGTGCGCGAGCTGAACAAATCTGCTTGGGCCGAGGTTAACGTATCAAAAATGGCCGGATTTCGAAAGGTGATAGTCCCAAGAGTTCGTCGTCCTCCCACCTGACCCCGGATCCGTGCCAGATACCCTCGCCCAAATAAATTCCCCTCGGTGATATCCGCAATCAACGTAAATTGGTCCAAGGTGCTAAAGCCGCCACCAATACTGAAGGAGCCGGTGGGTTTTTCCTTCACTTTGACGTCTAAATCCACTTCACCCGGAGCAATTTGCTTCGGAAGAATTTCTACCGTTTCGAAAAAATTCAAGTTATTGAGCCGCTCGAAACTTCGTTTGATCGCGGGGGAATCAATCATGTCCCGTTCAACGACACGCAATTCACGCCGGATCACATTGTCACGGGTCTTATCATTTCCAGTAATACGGATATCACGAATCCGTACCATTTCCCCTTCCTGAATGGCAAAACCAATACGAGTGCTCCGGGTTGGGGGATCCGGCTCCACTGAAGGGTTGACCTCGGCAAACGCATAGCCACGACTGCCATATAAATCAGTTACCCGAGTAATCTCATCACGGATTTTTGCCCGTTGAAACACTTCGCCTGCTTCGATCGTGAGACCTTCCCGCAATTCCGCCTCAGAGAAAAGCGTATTTCCCGCATACTGTATTTGACTCACAATATATGGCTCGCCTTCTACAATCGAAAAAACTAGCGTAAACCACTCCTTCGTCTCATCCAAATCAACTCGAGGCATCCCGACCTGAACATCCAAATAGCCTTTATTGAGGTACACTTCTTTAATCCGTTCCACATCGTTGGGAAGTTCATCCCGATGAAGAATGCCCGCATCTGAAAAAATCGACCATGGCCAGGAATATTCTCGATTGGCCATAAAAGCCAACAATTCTTTCTTCTTCAGGACATTTCGGCCTTCAAACTCAATGGTGCGTATATGTGCTTGACGACCTTCTTCGATGTAAAACGTCAATCGAGCTTGATTGTTCTCCACCATATCAATAATGGGAACAATTCGGGCATGGTAAAAGCCCTTCTCTTGATACAACTTCCGAAAATTTTC
>JAOUGQ010000082.1 GCA_029865515.1 Nitrospirota bacterium | reverse complement strand
CGGTGGTCTTGAAAATAAGATAAACAAAAAGAGGGCACTGATCAGCGGAAAAAACCGCATACCAGAGGCACCCATGGTGTCGTGAATGATCCCGCGGATAAAGTCGACCAGCAATTCTGCGAGGCTCTGGAGTTTAGATGGTACCAGGGCCCTGGCGGTACCCGCCTTCAACATTAAGAGGGTGACAATTCCCACCACGACCCACATCATCAAGACGGCCTTGTTGACAGAAATGTCAAGACCGAAAAGGGAGAGTGGGAGAAAGTTATGAAGCTCGAAGGGATGTAACGGATCTTCCAAGACTGAACCTTGTGTCTATCGACTATTTTCCCCAGCGCTGAGCGGCTCGGTAAGCATTGCGTATCCCAGCGACCAATCCCAGCACCAGCCCCACCGACACACCCCATGGTGTGGTATCCAACACATACGAATCAATTAACCAGCCTAGGAATCCACCGACGATAAGGGCGGCAAGCAGGTCCGTCCCCACCCGCATTGCCTGTCCCAGCCCCTCAAACATTGGATCCTGAGAAGGTGCCATTTTTAAAATCGGCAAGGCGAGTCGTTGGAAGGGACTGCATTCAACCAAAATATCCTAAATCTTGTCAAGCAAGAAGGGTCCCATTTTTCATTATTGGTATGGTAAGTTAAGCCTATGGAATGAGAAGCATGCAGGAAGGGTCTTTGCCGGTTCATTCCCTTTTCCATTTCCGGACCAAAATTTATGATGAAATGTGCCCTTTTGTTCGTGGTCATCGCCATGTCAGCGAGCGGAAATCCGGTTTTGGCCGATCCATCGGTGGATGATTTGCCGGATTTAACGGGCGGAGTGGTGCCTGTCGTTCAATATAAACATCTCGATCCCTTCTCCGGAAAGGATATCTTAACCTCCGTCAGTGAAGTGGAATATGTAGTCAGGATTAAAAATCAAACCGGTGATCCCTTGCTTGCGGATTCCTTGATCCTAGTGGTGGATTCCGTGTTGGAAATTTCCGGAAAAGAGATCTCCAACCGCGTCAGAATTGAAGGATCCGATGGGATGACCGGAGATGGGAAGCCTTTTTTCCGGATTCCGAGTGCCGGGAAGGAGCTACCTCCCTACGGAGAGAGTGAACCGGTCATGATCCGAGTGACCAATCCTGATTATCTTCGATTTTTTCCTCCCAGTGTCCGGGTTCGCGGGATCCGACGTTCGTCTGAAAAGGCCGTCAAAGATCTGCTTGAAACCCTTGTTCAAAAAGGATTGTTGTCTCCTGAAGAAGCGATGAAATCTTTGGAATCCCCTGCATCAGGTAGCCCATAACCATTGTCCTCCTTTCCTGCCCATAGCAAGCGAGGGGCGTGTTCTTCGCTTCCTTCGACCCCACGTTTCCCTCTTGTTCAACATTGTTCCGTCGCCTTTGATGATCCCTTCGACCTCTATGGCCGGGTGACCGGTTATGCTCCTCATTCATTTTTTCTCGAGCATGATGGCACTCAGGGAGGTGTCCCCCGCCGTTTTTCTTATTTGGGTTGTGACCCCTATCGCGTGGTGAGAGGAAAAGACCACACGTATGAATCCTATTCGTTAGATAAGCAGGGGAAGCAAACCGGAGATCCTTTTGCGCTCTTTCAGAGTACCTTTATGGGCCAGTCCGCTGGCTCCTGGCCTCATCTTCCGCCCTTTCAGGGTGGTGCGATCGGTTGTTTCAGTTACGATCTCGCCAGGAATTTTGAGGTGTTGCCGGAACTCGCATGCGATGATCTGCATTTTCCCGATCTGTATTTTCTGTTTGTCGAGACCTTTGTGGTGGTGGATCATCTGGTGCCAGGGGCTTGGCTGATTTTTGCGCCGTCGCCAGAACGATTGGCGAGTGAAAGCTGGGATCACGTGTATCGTGAAGGGGAGGCGCGCCTGTCTGATCTGAAAGCTAAAGTGATGATCGCCAACGGTGCTTCAAAGACGATGCCCTCGGACATCGCCTCACTTCGTATAGAGGCAGAGCAATCTTCTTCGGAGTATATGGATCGTGTGAGGGAGTGTCAGTGCTTCATCGGGGCAGGAGATATTTATCAGGCCAATCTTTCCCATCGATTCAGAGTGGAAGGGGTTGCCCGAGGTTTCCCAACCCAGGCTGAAGCCGGAGCGGTCCTGTATCGTCAGTTGCGAAAGGTGAATCCCTCTCCGCATTCGGCCTTTGTCGTGTTGGAGTCGGAGGTCATTGTTTGTAATTCGCCGGAACGATTAGTCCGGCTTTCCGATGGATATGCGGATATGCGTCCCATTGCGGGCACCCGACCTCGCGGAGGAGAAACCCAGGATGATCGACGGTTGGCGGAAGATCTGCTGTCCTGTCCCAAGGAACGGGCGGAACATCTCATGTTAGTAGATTTGGCTCGCAACGATCTTGGGCGGGTCTGTGACTACGGGTCCGTTCAGGTCAATGAATTGATGACGGTGGAACGGTATTCACATGTGATGCATCTAGTATCCCATGTTTCCGGTCGACTGCGCAAGGCACGTAATGGTTTTGACCTCATTCGTGCCACGTTTCCGGGAGGCACAATTACCGGAGTTCCTAAAGTCCATTGCATGGAACTCATAGAGCGACTCGAGCCGGTTCGCAGGGGAATCTATACCGGGTCGATCGGATTTATTGGATGGAACGGGAACCTGGATTTCAATATTGCCATTCGAACCTTGTTGTTGACGGCGGCGCAGGGGTATCTGCAGGTGGGCGCGGGGATTGTGGCCGACTCCGATCCGCGACGGGAGTATGAGGAAACGCTCCATAAAGCGGAGGCTTTTTTCCAGGTTCTGAAAGGGAGCCAGGGATGATACGGGCAGAAGGGGCGTGGATATTTTTAAACGATCGGTTTGTTGAAAAAGAGCAGGCCCGTATTTCGGTTTTTGACCACGGGTTTTTATACGGGGACGGTGTTTATGAAACCCTGCGCGCCTACCAGGGACGGATTTTTTTATTGGAACGGCATCTGGCCAGACTGCGACGATCCTGTGATTTGATCGGCCTGACTCTTCCCGTCAAGGATGATGACTGGGTGTTCATCATATCCGAAATTCTGATTCGGAATGGTCTTGAGGATGCAGGCCTTCGCTTGACGATTTCTCGAGGAGAAGGCGAACTCGGGATTGACCCAGGTCTTTGTGCCCGCCCAACCGTCGTGGTGATGGCGAAGTCTCTCGTGCCCTATCCCGCTCGCATGCGAGAGCAGGGGGTTCGATTGCAGATTGTCTCAGTTCGACGGAATCCACAGTCTGCCCAGTCTCCTCAAATTAAGTCGCTGAGTTTTCTCAACAACATCCTGGCCAAGCAAGAGGCCGTTCAGGCAGGAGCATACGATGCCCTGATGTTGAATATGGATGGTTACGTGACGGAATGCACGACGAGCAATATCTTTTTTGTGGCTAACCAGCGACTGCATACCCCTTCGGTTGCTTGCGGTATCCTGGAGGGGATTACCCGGGAAGTGGTGATCGAATTAGCCAGAGGACTAGGAATTGAAGTCAACGAAGGGGCGTATGCGGCTGAAGAGCTGCTTCAAGCGGATGAGTGTTTTATGACGAACACGGGACTGGAAGTCATGGCGGTCTCCAGGATTGGAGAGTATCCTATTGGCCAAGGGAAAGGTGGACGTATAACGATGGAACTTTGGAGAGCCTTTCAGCAAAATTTGGAACGATTTTTGGGCCCTTGCGTCACGGCTCCTCAAGCCTGAATCTGATTCAACTCCGGGCAGTTTTTCGCCTGTTCTTCGTGATGCCGGCAGCGAATTTGGCAGGTACTTCCTGTTGGCACCGACTGTGAATTTTCCATTTTAATCCTTTATAGAAGGGAAAATCGTCACGGTAATGGGCTCCCACGCTATTGGCTCGCCAAAGCGCGGCTTGTGCAATGCATTGCCCGACCTGGACCATATTCCGGGTTTCTAATCCTGGCCGATTAAATGGAGCTGCCGAAAGCTTTTGAGACCACTGCTGAATCTGATCGACGGCTTTCTGTAATGAATCCCCTGTTCGCACCAACCCGACTTTAGACCACATCAATCGCCGTAAAGAATTTCGGATTTTTTCCACATCCTGAGTGGGCATTCGACGGCCATGGGGTTTCCGGGGAAAGTTTTCTTCCAGAAGGTTTGGGAAAGAACCGGTTGTCAGTAACATGGAAGCTGCTTGGGCTGCGCGGTATCCAAAGACCAACCCTTCCAACAAAGAATTACTGGCCAGTCGATTTGCACCGTGAACGCCGGAACACGCCACTTCTCCCGCAGCAAAGAGTCCCGGGAGGTTGGACGCCCCATTCAGGTCGGTTTTGACCCCGCCCATAAAATAATGGGCACTAGGGGAGACAGGAATCCACTCCTCGGTAATGTCAATGTCGTAGCGCAAACAAGTTGAATAGATGGTGGGAAACCGTTCTTTCAAAAATGTTGCACCCAAATGAGTGACATCCAAATACACATGGCGGGCCTTGGTTCGTTGCATTTCCTTCCAGATGGCTCGGGAAACAATATCCCGGGGTGCGAGTTCCTGGCTCCGATGATAGTTTTTCATGAATCGTTCGCAGCGATTATTGCGCAAGATTCCGCCTTCCCCGCGCAGGGTTTCGGAAAGAAGAAAGGGGGGGCTTGAGGGAAGATAGAGAGCCGTCGGGTGAAATTGGACGAATTCCAGATCTTCCAGGATAGCGCCAGCCCGAAAAGCCATGGCGATGCCATCCCCGGTCGCATTGGCGGGATTCGTGGTTCGGGCATAGACCTGCCCGGCCCCTCCTGTGACCAGAAGGGTAGCTGAGGCCAGGATGACTTTTAGGGTTCCATTGAGTTCATCAAGAATTGAAGCTCCCCAACACCGTCCGTCTTGAATGCACAATTCTACGGCAAAATGATTTCCCATCCACGTCAGATTTTTAAGGCTTTGTGCTTTGACACTTAAGGCACGAACCATTTCACTCCCTGTGGCATCCCCTCCGGCCCGCAACACCCGATGTCGACTATGGGCCCCTTCACGGGTAAACGCCAGCTTGCCATCCACCGTGTCGAATTTGGCCCCCCATTCGATTAATTCATGAATGCGTGAGGGCCCTTCTTCAACCAGTACTTTTGTGGCCGGCCGGGAACAGAGTTGATGGCCGGCTTTCAGGGTATCGGTGAAATGAAGTACGACATCATCTTCCTCGCTGAGCGCGACAGCCACCCCTCCTTGTGCGTAAAAGGAATTATTATCCTGGGGCCCCCCCTTAGCCACCATGAGCACTCGTCCATGTTGACTCAGTTCAATGGCCGCTCGAAGGCCAGCGACCCCTGCGCCTAAAATCAGGAAATCGGTAGAAATCACTTGAGTGGAATGATGTGATTTGGCAGAAGAAGCCATGGAAAGGGAAAATGGGTTGAACAGTGAAAAAGTGTTGAAAATTAAGAGGGAAAGTTGGGGCGGTGTGTTATGCCAAACGGCAGGTCTCCTTCTGTCCCGCGGAGCAGGATGACTTGATTCCCGCTCCACAACAGAATTCCATGTCCGCTCGCTTGAGCGGAAGCCTCCTGGGGTGTGCGCTGCCAGTCGCCTTGCCAAGAGACAAAGGCGGAAATGTGGTCTCCATCAATCACAATGCGGTCCACGTTCAGGTCCAGGTGAATCGTGGAAAACGCGGCAAAGTCTTGCCGGACTTGGGTCTCTAGGAGATCCAGTTTTTCCAGGGGAAGGAGTAATTCGTGAAATGCCGAGGCATCTTTATTGACATAGGTGGTTTCCAGTGTTTTGATGGCTTGGACCACTCGTTGGAATCGGGCGTGATCTTCGGGGTATTTGGCTTCTTTTTTCGAACAGCCTGTTCCCGCTAGTGAAACGAGGACCAACGTGGTCATCAGAAACGCCCAAAAGTGTCTGTTCCTGGATCGAAGAGAAATCATGAAATTCTATAATGGATAAGGACACTGGAGGGGGTCAAGGGAATTTAGAAAAAGTAGATGATTATTGTGTGAAGGAACAGGTATGATGTAGGTGGTTTCCTTGACACCTTTCTGGACCCTGTGATAGGAAATCCGCCGGCACAACGGGACTTGTTCGCCAAAAGCGTGGAGATGTATCCTCCGGCCCCTAGAGTGCAGAACCGAATTAACCCAGGAATGTACCTTTATGTCGAGTGTTGTCAAAAAACGGAGGAAGAAAATGCGCAAGCATAAACATAAAAAACTCCGTCGCCGAATGAAATTCGCCAAACGTCGTAATTAATTTCCATAGGGCGGGATGGTCAAGGGTTTGAACATGACCCAGGGGAAAAAAACTCGTATTCGGGTACGCTCCTCCCTGGCGTCTTATGTCGGAGATCTCTTGATCCCGCCCATGCGAAATCGAATTTCAGATGTCTTAAATGATGAGTCTGTCCTGTTTATCAATTTAACGGATGTGCTGATCAATGATACTGAACATTCCGAGTTTGTGGCGTTAAACAAAAATCAAATCGAATCGGTTATTCAACTCGATTAAGCACCGATACAGATTTTCCTCTCCCATTTGCCCCCTCCGCTGATTGGGTATTTCTCACGTTGAGTGCTTCCTTCAGCCCACGGTTTCTGTTGTTCGTATAATGCTCCTATGAAATACCTCTCACGTTTCATTCCCTTTCTCCGGCCCTATCTGATGACCATGGGTGGTGCGGGGGTATTGGTGATGGGGGTCGCGGCGTGCAATCTCCTCTTGATCCGGCTGGGCGGCTCTCTGTGGGATCTCATTACTGTGCAACGCGATTTGCCGAAATTGACGGGCATGGTGTGGGTGTTTGTCGGGTTGGTCATTGGACAGGGCCTGTTATCGATGGGCCACAGCTATTTGACCGCGCTCGCGTCTCAACATGTGATGGCGGATTTTCGCACCCATGTCTTTTCACATCTTCATCGGTTGTCACTGAGTTTTTTCGCCAAACGCAGGACAGGAGAGTTGATTTCCCGATTAATGAACGATGTGGGAGTGATTCAAAATTTGTTGACTGAAACGCCAATGGATGCCCTGAAACATCTGGTGACTATCATTGGAGGCGTGGGATTTCTCCTGGTAATGAATTGGCGGTTGTGCCTGTTGATTTTGATCCTCTTGCCTTTGCTGGCCATTGTCGCCCGGACCTTTGGAAAACGGTTGAAAGTCTTATCCATGCAAATTCAGGATCAAACGGCCCACGTGACCACGTTGATTGAAGAAGTGGTGTCAGGCATTCGGGTGGTCAAGTCCTTTGTCCAGGGCAAGAGAGAAGAAGCACGGTTTCGTTCAGCCGTGGAGGCCTTATTAGCGACCACCATGAGACGGACGGCGGTACTGGCGGTTTTTGTTCCCGTCATCACCTTCTGTACGTTTGCGATGGCGATTGGCGTCTTGTGGTATGGGGGCAAGCAAGTCATCGAAGGGCAGTTATCACCCGGGGAATTATTTTCGTTTGTTCTGTTTGCGGGAATTTTAATTGGCCCGTTTGGATCAGCCGCCAGGATATTTTCTCAGGTGAAAGAAGTGCAAGGCGCGATGACACGGGTGTTTGAGCTATTGGATACGCCACTGGAAATTCAGGATAGTCCAATGGCGAAGGCCGTAACACCCATTCACGGACACGTGCAATTCGATCATGTGGGATTTGCCTATGAGGGCCGCCCTCCTGTGTTGGATTCCGTATCGTTTTCGATACAGGCCGGGGAATGTGTGGCACTGGTGGGACCAACCGGAGCCGGGAAGACCACGATTGTGAATTTGCTTCACCGCTTTTATGATCCAACCTCAGGCCGGGTTCTTATCGATGGGCATGATCTTCCATCCATTCAATTGGATAGTCTGTATCAACAGCTTGCTCTCGTGCCGCAGGAAACTCTGCTGTTTGGGGGCACTATCGCTGACAATATCCGGTACGGACGGGCCGAAGCCTCGGAATCAGACATGATTGAGGCCAGTCGCCGGGCCAACGCTCACGAATTCATTCAATCTCTTCCGGATGGATATGCCACGGTTCTTGGTGAAAAGGGGATTAATTTGTCGGGAGGACAGCGGCAGCGCATCGCGATTGCCAGGGCACTGCTCAAAGATCCGAGAATCTTGATTCTGGATGAGGCCACCTCGGCATTGGATAGTCAGTCGGAATCCCTGGTGCAGTCAGCGTTGACCGAACTCATGAAGGGACGCACCACACTGATGATTGCCCACCGGTTTTCTTCCATTCAGCGGGCGAATCGAATTCTGGTATTGCACAAAGGTATGATTGTGGAGGAAGGCCAACACGAAGAATTACTCGCCAGGCGCGGGCTCTATCATCACCTCTATACGCTGCGAGAGGTTGAGGGTATCTCGGAACGAACGGAAAGTCTGAAAACGCCCCTCTTGCCTCAAGAGCGGAACGTAGAGCCAATAAGGAAATTTTGAGAAAAGCCTCCGTGTCAGTTCCGATCGACGTTGAGACGCAACGACTGGCCCTCGATGGTCCGTAAGCCCGGTTTTCAGGGAGATAGGGCTAATGAATTTTGGAGAAGTCGGCGGGTATATTGATGAGTTTCCCATCAGGGAAAAACACCACGAACGTTCCAGGCGCTTGGGGATCGAAGTCGGCATAGGCAAATCGCGCGGTAAACCTGGACCGAAAGCTGTGAGTGGGGCCTGGATTTTTTCGGCCACGCTCCGCGGGGCCGATGTCGACGGGACGAATCGTATTCGAACCTTGTTGAAGGGCGACTTCCGCCCCTTCCGCAAAGAACTCTTCCTCTCCGCATAACCGGATTTCTACTTCGAGGTAGGGCATATCCAGAATTTCTTGAATTTTGGCCTCTGGCATACGGATTTCTTGTTTTTGCCGTTTGGATTCCGCTGCTTCGCGGCGGCCGAAGTATTCCAACCAATAGTGCCTGGTCCGTAAAATGGCATGTGCGCCACAGGGATCGACTTCGGGATCAGCTCCGACTCGAATCACCCGCTCCGAAGCTTTCATCACTGCAGCCACATCTTCTACCGACTCGGTTTTTTCCATGGTTTTGCGACCGGTCGCCAGTGCTTCATTGGCTTGTTCCATGGTCATGGACAAATCAATGGCAGAGGAGACCGAGGGGTAGGCACCAAAACCGATAAGGGTCATGGCACAGATAGGGAGTGAGAGACGAATGGACGAGGATAGAATTGGGAACATGAGCATCCTCCTTAGGACTTTCCACGGTGACTCAGGATGAGGACAGAATTGTAGAGGACGACCTGGGTGTTTGCAATCCCTGACTGATGGCGGCATGACTTGCGAGGGATTTCACTAATGATGAGGACAAAGGTCTTGAACAGGGGCTGGATGGATAAAGGTTTTTGTAGTTGACTCCCTTCCTCTACTCCGGTAGATTAGCCTTCCGTTAGGTAAATTAGGTGGGCCGTCCCCCTACGGCACCAAAATTTGGGGTTCCCGCCTCAGGTAACCAATTCCCTATCCAACAGTATGCATGTCGAAAGTCAATCTCCCTCGAAGGGGTGTGGAATGAGAAGGACACCACCATGGAGGAAAAATGGATCTTAAGAAAGTGGAGCGGGTTTACAGTGCGTATGCCTCTGTCTATGACCACACGTTTGGAAAAGCGTTTAAACAATCTCGTGAATCCGCCGTGCGCGGGTTGCCGATCGAGCCCGGGTGCAAGGTTTTAGAGGTTGGAGTAGGAACGGGGGAAGCCCTGCCTCTCTATCCTCCCTCTTGTGAAGTGCTGGGCATCGACCTTTCAGATGGTATGCTGGAACACGCTCGACGTCGGGTGCAGGAGTATGGATTGAACCATGTGACCCTCCAGAGAATGGACGCGGGAAACATGAATCTCCCTGATAATCATTTTGATATTGTCATGGCGGCCTACGTGGTTACGGCGGTTCCTGATTACCGTTCTGTGGTGGCTGAAATGATCCGGGTGTGTAAACCAGGCGGCCGAATTATTATGCTCAATCACTTTAGCAATGGGAATAAGGTGATTGCGGCGGTGGAAAAATGGATTTCCCCTCTGTGTAAACATATCGGTTTCAGGACCGATCTGGCGTTACATACCGTATTGGAAGGCACCTGCCTGATGGTGGTCAGTAAAAAGAAAGTCAATCCGTTGCGGTTCTGGCATTTAGTGGAATGCGTGAATAAGAAAAATGGGCAACAATCAGTCTTTGCGAATGGCTATGCCCTGAACGGAAATTCCTAAGCATTCTCCATGGTACTTTAGACCGGTCTATTCTTTTCCCCAAACACGTTCCAATATTCCTCTTTTGTGAATGCCAGAGAGACTCTCTCCAACCTCTCGCTGATTTGTTCTAGATCAGAACCGATCATACCTTTCCTTGAGCTGAGGGCTGCTTCATGAAGGAAGCCCTCTGTCTCCAGCATGTCCCCTTTGAGGGCCCTGGGGTTTTTCGACGTGCCCTGGAAACTCGTGGATATCGTGTAAGGAGTGTGGTGGTCCCTGCCGACCAACTGCCCCTGGATTACGGAAATTTTCTGCTCATCATGGGAGGTCCCATGTCGGTCAATGATCCAGATTCCTGGATCGAGGACGAACTCCGTTTTGTGAGAACAGCCATGGAGTGTGGCATTCCTGTTCTGGGTATTTGTTTCGGGGCGCAGCTTCTTGCCAAAGCGCTGGGCGCCTCGGTGGCACCCGGGCCGAAGTTTGAAATTGGCATGGTTCCCGTCTCGTTAACTCAAACGGGGAAAGTCGATCCGGTTTTTAGGTCCCTGCCTCAGGCCTTTCCCGTTTTTCAATGGCATGGAGAGGGGATGACCCTCCCCTCCGGGAGCGCACATCTGGCGACCTCAGTGGATTTTCCTGTTCAGGCATTCCGGATGAAAGATCGAATCTATGGCCTCCTCTTTCATCTGGAAATGGAAGAGGCCGGCATGCGGGCTTTGTGCCGGGAATGTCCCCAAGATGTTCAACGAGGGGGAATGTCCTCCGAGATGATCCAAGACCAATCGCTTCCCCACCTGCCGACTCTCCATCAGTTGGCCGATCGGTTAATTGGCCATTTAACCGGATTCCAATGACGGTCTCATCCTAACAGGTTTTTCAGCGTCAAAACTCAAGGAATTCTTTCGCAGACGGTACCGTAACGGGTTCCGAATTTGGTACCGTAACGGGTTCTTATTCATCTGTTTCCGGAAAGGAGAACGATTTCATGGCAGGGTTTCCTATTCAGTACGCGGAACGGATCCGCACACTCCCACCATATCTATTTGCCGCCATCGATGACATGAAGCGAAAGGCCATAGAACGCGGGATGGATATTATCAACCTGGGCGTGGGAGATCCGGATTTGCCCACACCGGACCCTATCATCGAATCATTGAGAAGGGCCGTCGGCAATCCTAAACACCATCAATATCCCTCTTACGATGGCATGTTGTCGTTCCGGACAGCGGTGGCGGAGTGGTATCAGCGCCGATTCTCGGTAAGTCTC
>JAOUGQ010000372.1 GCA_029865515.1 Nitrospirota bacterium | reverse complement strand
GGCACGCCCGAGAGGGACATGAATGCCGCAGGAACCAGGCTACCCACGTTCCCTCCTAATTGTGAAAGGCCGTAGGTCAGTCCCAAGTTAAAGATACACATGCCGATGATCGTGAGGCCAATGGCATACATAATCTCGCCCATATTCTCGAGCGAATCTTTGAGTACAACCCTGAGGACCACGAACAGAAACAGGACAAGCGGGAGAATTGCGCGTACCCCCAACACAATCTCCATACCAGGACTGCGTTCATACCAGGCGGGCGCCACGGCTTGAACTGCTCCGGAAGCGTGATTGGCGGCCGCAATAATTTCAGCGGGTGTCACCGTGGATGCAATGTAAAAAGCCAGGATAAGCACGCCAATGACGGGGAACAGAGAAGCCAGGGTCACAATTCCGAACCCGGATAATCCTGAATCTCCTTTCCCGGCCGCCGCCGCGATGCCGATACCCAGCGCCAGAACCAATGGCACGGTAACGGGCCCCGTTGTCACCGCGCCGGCATCCCAGGCCAATCCAAGTAGGTGGGTCAGATCCGGATCAGATGCTCCATAGAGCGTCAGGGCAAGCACAGGAACCAGAGACCCATAGATAAACGGTTTGAGACTCCAGCCATACAAGAACCGCAATGTGCCAATGACTGCCGCTAAGCCCACACTGAACCCGATCACCAGCACAAGGGCTTCAGACCAGTGATTCAGCAGGACATACAGATAGGCGGCATGCTCAACCACCACATTCTGGCCGGCAACTTTCAATGCCCCGATAGCAGGCTCGGCAAAGGTGACACCGATGCCGAGAAGAAGCGTGATGACTAACACCAATGGTAAGGGTGATTTTTCGGGTAGGCGCTTGCCGATGATGGTGCCAAAGGGCATGAGCCCCAGCTTAAGACCTTCCATGAAAAACATCAGTCCAACGATCACGGCAAACAGGCCGCTCATGATCACCCAGGAGTTCTGGACCAGTTGGCGCAAAATCAAGATCTGGAACAACGCCAAATATAGCGCCAGCGGAAAGACCGATTTGACCTGTTCCATGAACCGAACGGAGACATAGGGGCGTAAGAGTTTGTAGATTTCCTCAGGCGTCAGGTTAATCCTGGGCGGTTGGTATGGGATCAGATGCCCTTCCGAGTCCCATTCCAAATTTGGATTCATGTCATTGAAACTGAGTTCATCGTATCCATGCCCCAGTGCGCGTTGATAATCTCCGAAGCGATAGGAATCTGACATATTTTCTACTCGGGTAGACCTAGAGGGTATCCGGCAGTATACCGTTCATATTCTTTCCAGGAAAGGACAGAAAGCAAAAATGGGAAGATTCCCTTTTTATAAGAATGATATCGCTTCAATAATGAAGAGTCTTTTGGGGGCTACAAAGTTCTGCAAGAAGGTGAGGTGGAAAGGGAGAATATTTCGCATGAACAGGTCAGCCCATCCAAGGAGGACGCGGCAACCCTCATCATCACAATACCAACAATCTCCCGGGCATTGCTCCCTCTGGTGAGATAGGACAGCGTCTCTGAAAAAGACAATCTGCAACGGTCTAGGCATTCTTGCATTCCCTTGGAGGAAGCGTGCAAGAGAGAATCAAGGGATTTGTCACTTCTTAAGCCTGACCCCCAACTCCATTCGGAAGTCTTTCCACACTCGTTATTCCCGACATGTGTTATCGGAAATCTCTCCTCATCCCCGTCTTTCCCGACATTTTCTATCGGGAAGCTATCTTGGCCTGTTTCAGATGGATCCCCCCTGACTCCTTGCGGGGATGCCCGAAGGGGAGATGGATACCGGCCACAGACACGCAGGTATGGCAAAGGGTGGATGGATCACCGCTGACGACCTGCGGAGATGACGGATGGGGGGTGACAGAAGAGAGAGGGGTTTGACACAGGCAGACCATCTCACGCCTCAAAAATGGTAACGGAGTTCAAGGAAATTAATATCCACCCCCTTTTGAGTGACTACCATTAAACGTGGCGACGGAAATATGGTTGAACCGCCACCCGGCCAACAGATTCCACCCAAGATCAAAGCTCAATCCACCGTGGCCAATAATTTGGACTGGTCCTCCCATATTTTAATTGCCAAAATGGTACATGGTGAGGGCAGCCAAGCCTGTGCCGAGGTCTATCGTCATCCTCCAACTCCGTTTGTAAAACGCGATGCCAGGGCCTAGTTCGGTGTGACGAAGGCCGTGTCGCCGCCACCTCACAGAGCCCCCGCCGCGGTATTGATCCTCCAACCCACCTCCCACCCTGAAATGAATACAACCAAATAGTTTTTCAGGTCTTGTTTGGCGCGAGCCTGGACATGAATTTTACGCATGTGGTGGTGCGTTCAACCCGACTTCCTGTTTTCCCTCCCGCCTGATGTGTTCCATATCAAGTTCACCGGCATCCCTGCTTTCCTCTTCTTCAAGAAGGACCTGCCGCAGGGCTTGCATGTTCAGTTCACGATAGTCCTTTGCAGAAAGCAGCACGCTCGCCCCCATTTACCGTTCCGAGTAATTTTCACAGGTTCCGCCTGGGTTTGCATCGCAATTCACCAAAATTACCTTGGGCATCAGTCGCTGTCACCATTTTCATCGCGGGAACCTCCAATTATAAAAGCAGACAATTTAGCGATTTTAACCATTTAATCTAAGTTCGATAATTTTGGCCAGCTTTCACACCTACTGGTTTGGTCGTTTCACGAAAAGAGTTGAAAAATCCGACAGATCTTAAAAACCTTCATCCTGTAAGGGCGTTAGCCGTTGAAAAAATTGGTGCAAATAGCGAGACGAAAACAAAAGAATTGCTCGAAGTGGATTCCCGTATGGTACAAAAATTTGATCGAATCATATGTGATTGAAAGGATGGGTGCACAATACGTACGCTAAGAGGACTTTAATTAGGTGCTACTGTAAGGACTAATTACAGAACTTTTTGGAGGTTGGCCTGCCCATGAAATTTTCGGAGGATTTGGTTCCCCTGACTGACCTGAAGGCGAATCCTGGGCGGGTGGTGAAACACGCGACTGAGGTGCCCCGGCCCGTGCTGCTTACGAGCCGGGGCCGGGGTGTCGCAGTGGTTCAGTCGGTCAGCGATTACGAAAAAGCCGAGGAAGAGCGGGTCTTTATGCGGGCGGTGGTCGCAGGATTGGCGG
>JAOUGQ010000371.1 GCA_029865515.1 Nitrospirota bacterium | reverse complement strand
ACCTGCCCGGTCAGTCAGTCTTAGACGTCAGAGGGGCCTTTTCTCCTTTCCAATAACGACATTCAATTACTCCAAGCCGGCTGAATGATATGAAGTGGCGACATGAGATGGGTAGAACAAAGGGGTGCAATCCCTTTAGAAAGTACGAAGATCCCATGCTGAATCTGCTTCATTTTTGAAAGAATCAAGATTGGCTACCATGATTAAGGAAATAGGGGATCGGGAATTTGATGGAATGATTGAGAAATCTTCCGTCCCCGTTTTGGTAGAGTTCTGGCAGCCAGGCTGTGGACATTGTCGTGCCCTTACTCAAGAACTTGAACACCTTCAAAACGAACTTGGAGAGCGCCTCTTAATCATCAAAATGAACGTGCAGGAGAATTTCCTGATTCCTGGAGAACTTGAGATTCAATCCCTTCCTAGCTTAGCCTTGTACATCAACGGGCAATTCCAACAATTCATCGGCGGGATCGGCAAAAAGGACCACATCCTCGAGCAACTGTTTCCTTGGCTTGAAACCCAGGAGTAGAAAGGAGGCGCTCGAGGCTTTTTGTTCAAACCTGTTTCTTATGCCATTCTCAATCACAAATGCCTGCGGCTTTTTCAATAAAGGCCTGGTCAATTAACCCAACTTGAGAGAAATGTCCGGAAATAATTAGTTATGCATTCCAATCACAGTCAAACACATTGCTCTGACTGGATCCTAGGATTTACACTTACCGAAAAGAATGAATTGTTGCTCATGATCATTGGAGGGTCCATCATGACAGGCTCAAATCAATTCAGTCCGTGTTATGCCTACCTAACCATCGTCCTTGGCCTAGTAACTGTCGGAGGATGTAGCCAAGACTATCCAGCTTCTGTAGAAGAAGCAGTCGCAAAAGAACCAAAATCCGTCGGACTCCATTCCGATCAACAGCATCCCACAATATTTGATACCTCAAAGAGTGCTAGAGCATCACAGATTTATGACTTCACCATGGAAGACATTGATAACAAGCCCCGTTCACTCAGTGAATTCAAAGGAAACGTTATCATGATCGTGAATACGGCAAGTTTTTGCGGAAATACTCCGCAATATGCCGGCTTACAAACTCTATATGAACGTTACCGCAATCAAGGATTTACGATCTTAGCCTTTCCCGCCAATGATTTTGGCAAACAGGAACCTGGTGATAACAAGGAAATCGCCGAATTTTGCTACACCAAGTATTCGTTAGAATTCCCTTTGTTCAGTAAGATCACCGTGCTCGGGGAACAGAAGCATCCCCTCTATCGCTATCTCACCGAAGACACGCCTTTTAAAGGGGAGATCACCTGGAATTTCCAGAAATTTCTTGTCGACCGTCAAGGGACCGTCATTGCCCGCTATGCTCCCGAACTAAAGCCCCTGTCTCCACCAATCGTGGATGATATAGAACACGCATTACGGTCTTCCTAGGCCTATGACATTTTCTTAATAACAGGGAGACACATTCCGAAATCACTCCCTGCCTAAATGAAGAGGCTATCTCGTTCATGGGGACCCATCTTCCATCTGTTCCATGCTTGGAAATGAGTGGGAAGAAAAAGCATTTACCCCATTTCCTGAGCACGGGGCGGGATATTCAAATTTTAGGAATGCTTTTGATTCTGGCAGGGACGTTCGATCTCATGTGGATCGCCGCCTATCCTCACTATGCGCTCAAAATCTTCGGTACGACATTCAGCGGGTGGGCCGGAGAGTTGGTGAAATACCAACACCCCGTTATTCATTGGGTCTTAGGATACGGATTTTTGAAAAGGCAACTGTGGGCATTCTGGGGTTATCTCGTCTATTTAGGAATCGGGTGTCTCAGTGAGTTGATGACCCAGATCGTGGAAGGATTCCATTCCACACGTACAACCATGATCCTGATCAGTCTGCTCTTTGGAAGCTACATTCTCCTACGGCGGTCCATGTTTTTGTGATTTATATTCTAAAGTAGGGTCTGACGGAATGTTGAAAGGACACAGCGTCACGGGTTGCAATGGATATTGCGAGACATCCACCACAACCACAAAGTAGTAACCCAACCTTGAAGGAGCGTACCAAACCAGAGCAGGAAGATCGAGGGACGAGCGATGCCTTGACGACGGTGTATACTGCTCAATCAAGTCCCGGCAGCCCTTGCAATGAGTTGGAGAGCGACCAAGGACGGGAGGAAAACCACAAGCAAGATATTGGAGGTCTTCACTTGAGCTATGGTAGGTTGGGATCACTGTATGAGCACTCTCCATCGACTACGCCGAAGGCGAAAATCTCAACCTGGAAACGGCCTGTTTTTCCAAGGCGGGTCACCAGCCCGGAAGCTCGCGCACCAACTGGCTTAAAAACAGAGGACTGAGTAGAAGCACGACCCCTCACTGAACTGGTGGCATGATCATTAGGGGTTGGTCAGATTCTTGAATTTAGTCGTGAAGAGAAGACCACGGGAGAAGACCTGTTCCCCCTGAAACAAAAACATAATGAATAGATTTTTCTGTGGAATGGTGGAAGAGCAACCAGCAGAATGTGTGATGAAATACTTAGAGAAATTTGTAGAAAAATTCTGGAATGTACAGTTTGCGTTTAGTAAACACAATGCCTAGCAGATTTCCCTCCTGCATAAGAATCTGATCCCTAACCTTCTTGACAACAGCGGAACGTGTTTTTTCAGCTTCAACCACCAGGATAATGCCATCAACCGTTTCGCAAAGCGCCAGACTATCTGCAGTCACACTCGCTGGTGATGAATCAATAAGAATGAGGGAAAACTGGTCCCGGACGACTTTCCACATATCAGTAGGATTAAAGAAAGTCCGTGCTGTCAGAGCTGACTGAACCTTGGAAGACAGTGTAGCTAAAAAAAGGTTCGATTGTTCAACTTGGGACACAACACCATCAAGAGTTTTTCCTTCTCTTAACACATGGTCCAAAGGTGATTTGGCTTCAATACCAAAAGCCTGATACTGCGAAGGTTGAGCAAGATCAGCCTCAACGAGGAGGACAGGCTTGTTGCTGTGTTGCGCAGAAACCAGGGCAAACTCGCGAATAAGAGTGGAAGTTCCTTCTCCCTTTCGTGAACCGATGAACTGAATGACGTTTTTGTCCGGACTCGGAAGAAGCGCAGCAATGTTTTGGGCCATGACCATCA
>JAOUGQ010000081.1 GCA_029865515.1 Nitrospirota bacterium | reverse complement strand
CCCTCTTCGATGGAACTCGGACAGCCCCTGGATTCTCTGCCTTCACCAGGTGAGTCATCCGGGAAATCAGAAAGTCACCCCCCTTCCCTCGATTAATTTTTTTCAGGAAAGCAGGAAGGCGAAATTCCTCCAAAGGAACAAGTGACGTTAAAGGAATCCTATGTCGCACTGGCCAATGCCGTCGCCGTGGCCGCTACGACGTGCACGGCCGTATACATGTGGAGCCACTCAGGGGGGCTAACGATGATCATTGGCATTTCCATGGTGCTTTCCATGTTCATGGCGGGATTTTCTGGGGCAATCATTCCTATTATCCTCAGATCCCTAAGCAAGATCCTGCGCAATCCTCCTCCATCATCCTCACTACGGTCACGGATGTGGCAGGGTTTTTTAGTTTCTTGGGATTGGCCACAATTTTTTCGGGCTTCTTGGAAAGCTAGAAAAATGAGCCAGACGGCCCAAACACAGAGGATGAGGACGCTATGACACCTCCATATCGAAAAAGAGTTACCTGAAATGACTTTTTCCATTCTCAGTTGGATTGGCATTGTGTGCTGCTTGAGTGCATCAGCCATCTGCTCAGGTCTGACCCTCGGCTATTTCAGCCTGAGTCGCATGCACCTCGAATTGTTGGCTCAGCAAGGAGATAAGGCAGCCCATGTGATCTTAAAAGTCCGCCAGGATGCTAATTTCTTACTCGCCACGCTTCTGTGGAGTAACGTGGCCGTCAATGTCCTGTTGACCCTCCTTTCGGAAAAACAAATGGTGGGAATCTTGGCTTTTTTGTTTTCCCTGTTTGGAATTACCCTTTTGGGAGAAATCCTTCCCCAAGCCTATTTCTCAAGAAATGCGCTCCGACTTGGGGCAAAATTTACTCCGATTGTTCACGCGCTACAAATGTTCTTTTATCCTGTCGCCAAACCGTCCGCTCTCCTACTGGACCATTTGGTCGGAAAAGAAGGAGTCAATTGGCTTAAAGAACACGAGCTAGAGACCCTCATCAAAATTCACGCGCAGGCACCTGATACGGACATCAGCGGAGTCGAGGGTCATGGCGCATCAAATTTTTTAAGCCTTGATGATATTTCCGCGCTTGAAGAAGGTTCCCCGCTCCATCCCCAAAGCATTATCCAACTTCCTTGTGACGAAAAAATCGTCCAATTCCCAGCCACAGCCCCTGCGGCATCCGACCGTCTTATCCAACAAATTCATGCCTCAAAAGAAAAGTGGGTGGTCATTACGGATGCCCAGCACACCCCTCAGGTCGTGCTAGATGCAGATGGATTTTTGCGGGAACTCTTGATCGAAAACCAATACAAGCCCCTGCGGCATTGTCATCGACCCATCATCTTTGACCACACAAATATTCCTCTTGGTGAGTTGCTTCCACAATTTCGGGTCAACCCGGAACATGTCGAAGATGATGTTATTGATCACGACCTTGTCCTCATTTGGACCCCAGACCACAAACGAATCATTACGGGGGCGGATATCCTGGGCCGCCTTTTACGTGGAATCGCCAAACGGAATCCACTGGTCAATTTTATGTAAAGGGGAAGGACACGAAAGACTTCCATGAAGAATTTCAAGAGGAAATGAACCGTGAGGTGCACCCTCATTCAATGAAAGAGTCTGTTAAGAATATGATGAACCGTCACATGCTGAAAACACTCAAGCTCTTGGCCATCTTCGGTCTGACGATCCTGCCAGGCTGTGCCACGATGAACACGGGACCGGCTCATTTAACCGCCATAGAACAATTCCTCCTCACACAAGCGATAGAATTAAGTCTCACCGCAAAAGACGTCCAGGCCATCCCATTGCCGAAAAGAGAAACCGTCACGCTGGCGACCACCGGACTCACCCGAGAACGGCGCTTTCTTCTTGGAGCAGTTGGCCGATGGCTGGGTGAGCAGGGATGACCTATTCAATCTGAAGCCGAAAATGTCACCTATCGGGCACAGATTCTCATCCAGGCTTTGGGAACGGAACAAAGCCAATCTTTTTTTGGCATGCCGGAGGTTCATGGCAGACTGCTTCCTTTTGCATTACCAGAACTTCCAGTGTATAAGGCCCAATATCAAACGGGGCATTCCCGTTTTCTCCTGGATTTTTTTGAAACCACAGCCGGTAAATTTGTTCGTTCCACACCGTGGTTTCAAGCCTCCACATTTTTTATTGAATATACAGTGTGAATTTTTATTGGCTTTCACCCGACAAACTTGATTGGTCCATTTGAAGATCAGATACCCTCGAGAACAAATCACGAAAATGCAACAGATCACTAGCACTCGATCGTGATCACTCATGATCCCTTCACGGTCATTCACGCAAGAAAGTGAGAAGAAAGTGCCATCCCGATTACAAAATGTTCCATTGCCTTCCTGGGTTTCCTGGGTTGTGTGGACCAGCGTGCTCTTTGGATTTCTCGTTGTAGGGCTTTCGATCTTCGTCCTCACCGTCTTGTCAGACACCAGCTGGGTGAAAAAATCCTTGATTGACAACCTGGAACGTACCATGGGTGGACCCATTCAAATTGAAACCTTGAAGCTTGATCTCTTTCCCGCTCCCAAAGTCCACTTGGTGGGTGTAACGTTCGAGACCCATGATCCGAACTCTGTCGCCCTTCGCGCCAACCAGGTGGAGGTGGCAATTGGTTGGCGATCGCTTTGGAACAGGAAACTGTTTATAACCCGTGTATTGATTGACCAACCAGAGATGACTCTTGGAGTTCCTCTGGTCAGCAAGTCGGAAGAGCCAAGCACTTGGCAGCTTCCTTCTATTCGGGAATTCGTCATCCGTAACGGAAAATTCCATCTTTTTCAGACCCCTTTCCCAGAGGAAAAAATAGAACTCCATTGGGAAGCGATTCAACTATCTGTGACGGAGCTGGAGTCAGAAGGATCAGGACTCATGCACCTCTCAGCTCGGATTCCAGATCCACAACCCTCTTCAACCCTAACCCTCGATGGGACGATTACGCTTCTCGAAAAAGATGATACCCCACCCTACCAGGAGGAACTGTCGGGTTTCCCTGCTATGGAAGTCCAAGGGCACCTTGAAGTTTCACAAATTCATCTTGGCCGTCTGGTCCAGTTTCTGAGGGGACATGCCTTGGAAAAACCGCTCCCTACGCGTGCGACCTTGCAAGGAAACGTCTCCTATACATTCCAAAAAGAAAGTGACCTCTATAGCTATCAAAGTTTTCAGGTTTCCTTCGACGAATGGTCGTTTGCCGGTCAGGGCAGTATCGCGAATGTGCTTCATGAATCCCCATGGTTGAACGTCTCAGGATCAGCTCAACCCATTGCAATTGAACGACTCCTGGAACTGTTACCGGATGACTGGATGCCAACTCCATTCCAGATGTACCTCAGAGAGCATCAAGTAGCTGGTACGCTGGAACTTCAGAGCGTAACTTTAGGTGGGCCACTGGACGGGAATGGGGCCTGGGAAGCGAAAGGCGCAGTTGCTCTGAAAGGAGGCCAATACCTTCCCGCCTCGGGCCAACCCCTTATTACCAATGTGGGTGCAACCGTCAATTTTTCCCCCTCTGTCGTTCAGATTTCTCAGGTTCGCGGAACCATTACTCCATTACTCATTACTGCCCCTGGAGCCAAACTTGCGCTTGAAAAGGAGACCATCAGACTTTCCATTCCAACATTTCAGATTTCCGAGAAAGACTGGAACCTCAATGGGACCGCTGATTTCGCCAGTCGCACGAATGAACCACCGACTCTCATTATTTCGGGATCGGCCTTGCCTATCTCTATTCAACACCTTTCAAAAATTATTCCTGGAGTATGGCTCCCCGATTCTGTTCAAACCATTCTTACAGAGCGGGAAATTGATGGTAAAATGGAACTCCTCACCGGCTCGGTGAAATGGATAGGCGATGAAGCCAACACCCTGCTAGCCGAGGGAGTGATCCGTATTGCCAATGGGCAATTCCTGGTTGATCCGAACCATCCCCCAGTAACTAATCTGTCCGGGGGGATAGTTTTTGATTCCAATGTCGTCCGGATATTGGATTTAAAGGGGATGATTGAAACCTCAAAAGTGTTCGTGAAAGAAGCCACCCTGGAATGGAAGGAGTCGGATATTTGGGCGGATATACAAGGAGAGGGCCAATTGTTGGCTCATGATGTGCACCAGGCTCTCCTCCGCGATCCTCGCAGCCAACCTCTTCTTCAATTATGGCCCCTCTATCATGACGCTCAAGGCAATATTCATCTCTCCACAAGGATTAAGGGGCCTCTGAGCAACCCGTCTCAGCTTCACATTCTTGAGGGAGACCTCTTGCTTGATGGGATTCATCTTTCCTCCTCATCGGATTGGCTCCCTGTCAGTCAACTCACCAGCCAAATGTCTTTTGATAACCAACAAATTCATATTCATCGTTTCCATGGAAAACTTGGCCAGAGCCCGGTAGACATCAAGGGACAATGGTCATTTCGCAAAGATTCCAAAGCTTCGAACCTCACCATGAGTAGTGTGTGGTCATCGATCGACCTTCAGACCCTGTTTCCGGCAGTTGGTCAAGCCTTTTCAACTTTTGAGGGTTCGATTGGAACCACCATCACACTATCTGGAGCGAGCCTTCGCCCTGATTATCATGCCAAATTCGACTTAACCAATATAGGCCTTACGACCAAGGACCTGTTTCAAAAACCCTCAGGGATTCCTGCAGGCGTTGAAGCCAAAGGAACAATCAAGGAGGACAAGGCGATCAGGATGACAAAAGGCACCTTGTCCATTCCTCCCTATTCCCTCGAAGCACAAGGCCAACTATCGTGGTCTGATCGCCCCTACGTTCGTGGGTTCCTCCAAACCGAAAGTGGAACGGGAGCCATGTTTCCGAAAGGAGTCATCATTGGAGATGGCAGTTTGCGCCTCTCCAGTGTAGGCATCACATGGGGCCTTGAGGGAAAAAGTTGGGATTGGACGACTTGGTCTATGAAAGGAAAGGTCGAAGGGAGCAACCGAAACTCGGAATCCACGACATCCAACACCAACGAGGAAGTTCAATCGGTCTCCTTCCAATGGGCGCAAAAAAATCAAAAGGGGAAGGGAGAGTTCACTTTGAAAGGAATCCCGATCGAAAGTCTGTTGGTTACCCGATTGGCACCTCCTCCGCCCTTGACAGGAATGGCGTCTCTGGTAACCTCGCTTCACATGAACCTGGGAAGCTCTGAGCTGATTCAGCGCTCGTTGACGGGGCAAGGAAGCGTGCAACTTCAGAAGGGACAGATTCAAACCGGACCGGTACTTTCAAAAATTCTCGAAATATTGAATGTGCCAAGCTTATTAATGGGAAAAGTGAATCTGCTCAAAGATGGAATCCCTTTTGATCAACTGAAGGGGACCTTTTCGATAGAGAATGGGCTTCTCAGTTCCCAAGATTTGGCACTGAACAGCCCGGTCCTCAAGTTAACGGCCGCTGGAAGCTACGATATTCCCACCGAAAGTCTCGATGGCATAGTTGCCGTCAGCCCTTTTGGGGCTTACTCCAACTTGTTGAAGGATATTCCTCTGTTCGGCTCGATCATGAAGGGAGAACGGAAGGGATTAATGACCGCGTTGTTTGAAGTGAAAGGACCACACGCCAAACCTGAGATCACCTACTTACCTCTGGAATCCTTAACCGCAGGCCTGAAAGGGTTGGCGCAATTCCCCCTTGATGTCTTCAAAAATGTGCTCACCATTCCTATCCCGGATAAGGAAAGCCCGAATACAGACCACTTCTCCAAGTAACACCTCGACTGAGAAGATCCAAAGAATTGCCTTGGAGGTACAACCCAATTGAAGAACCACTGTTTACTAAAGGAGAAGGACAAGGTGAATAAAAAGCACACTCGGTTTTCTTTATGGTCTTCCACCATTCTCTGGAGTCTGCCTTTCATTCTATCCGGCTGCGTATCGCCCAAAGCTCTGGAACATGTGGTCGTGGCCTATGACTACTCTGTAACCAAATCCTTGGTGGAACAGTTATTGATGAACATCGCTAGATCCCATCATCATCAACCCGTTCATTTCACAGCCATTTCCAACATTGCCGCCACGTTTGACTACCGATTCACTGCAGGGGCTACCCCACCGCTTGGCGGACTAGATGGTGGATTTTCATTGGCACCCATCTTTGGGGCCACAATCGCAGAAAATCCCACGTTCAGCATTAATCCTATTGAGGGAGAAGACTTCACGAAACGGCTCTTGACCCCACTGCAAGAAGCCAAAATGACACTCCTGCTCAGGCAGGGGGTCGACATTGATTTGCTCCTCCGACTCATGGCCGGTGAAATTCGAATGACCAATGATGGTCGCGAAATCGCTTACTACAATAGACCATCGGAAAAAACAGGGTATCCAATATTTCGACAAATCGTTCTCCACCTTTCTCGCTTACAAGACAACAACCAACTGTATGTCGAACCGTTGATCTATGATCGGGAATGGACCCTGCCTCTCTCTTCTTTATCGGGACAAGACTTTCAAAATTTGGAAATGAACTATCGGGTTATCGTAGATCCGGATAAGCAAATGTATACCATTCAAAAACGGTCGATCGGGCATACCGTCATTACAAACTACGACCCGACAACCATCTCCAACAAAGAGCGATTGGCTCTGCAAGCCAAAGCGGATCGTTGGCCGCCGAACGATATCCTGGTCGATATTCGAACCGGCAATCCAGGAGGGGAATACCCTATGCAAGGAGCTTTTCGGCTCCGGAGTTTTCATGGCATTCTCAATTTCCTGGGTCGAACTATTGACGAAGAACCCGAATATCATGTTGATCCTGATCCCCGGACAGGAATCGTTCAAGAAAATCCGGTCCGCACGATGGAGATCATTGAGACGGATTCCAAACCCCCTGCCGCCAAAATTTCCGTCACCCATGATGGACACTATTATTCCATCGCGGATGATCAGAAACGATCATGGAATCAGGAAGCCTTTCGCTTGCTGTACCAACTGTTCCAGATGACCGTCACTGAAACTCCCAGAGGAAACGTACCCAGCATCACTATTGCAAAATAATTAGATACTGAGAGCGAAGCGCCACCACAGGAGATCTTGAGAAACTTTCACAACATTTTCTCAGTCCGGTGATGGAAACGAGATGTGAGGTTGTTCAGATACAGGGGGAAATAGTCTTGAGCCACGCCTGGGTGGCGTTTTCTCTCTAGATCCATTTGAGCCGGCGGAATACCCAAATTTGGGCGGCAGTAATGCCCGCTAATATCACACACACACTCACAAAGGCCCAAGAATTTTCTGACCCGGGAATACCCGCGACATTAATCCCCAACAATCCTGTCAAAAAGGTGAGTGGGAGAAACACACCGGCAAGAATAGTCAGCGCATACATGGTTTTGGTCATTTGCTCAGCCAGTTTACTGGCAAGTTCCTCCTGCATTACGGCAACCCGTTCACGAATCGCATCAAGATCTTCAATATATCGAAGCAAATGATCTGACGTTTCTCGCAAATGAGACTCATACGGTTTGCCACCCCAGGATTCCTGTTTGGCTTGCAACCACGCCATGACTTCACGTTGAGGCGCCAGGTGTCGCCGGAGTCTAATCACTTGCCGCCGCAAATGCCCCAATTTCCCTCGCAGGTCAGGGCTCACCTCTTCAATCATCCGATCTTCTAACTCATCCGTTGCATCATCCAGTTCATTGACAACAGGACCCATTCGCTCAATTAATCGTTCCGCTACCATCACCAGAAATTGAGCAGGATTCTTTGGCCCCTCATGGGAAAACAAACTGTCCCTGGTATCCTGCACAGCCATCAATCGGCGATGCCGTAACGTCACAATACGCGATGAACCAATCCAAAGCCGAAGAGACACCATATCCTCGGGATCAGATCCAGGATTCAAATTGACCCCTCTCAAAATCACCACCAGACCATGGGGGGTTGAAAAGATTCGCGGTCGGGTCTCTTCTTCGAGCAAAGCATCCACAACCATCGGATCCAATCCGCTGGATTCCCGGAGCCACGTTTGACTGCCGGGATCCATCCGATCAAGATGCATCCAATACGCCCCGTCGTCTGCCGTTACCGTTCCGACTTCTTGAAACGGAACCTCATTTCCACCACCCTTCCCATCCAAACGCATACACCAAATAAAATTAGGATCCGTCACCATTCCATGGTTCCTTTCAAGTCCAACAGGCATGATTGGTACAACGCAAAGGGCTTTGACGAACACGAGATGAGACTGATATGCATACACCCCCTTACATTTTTATTTCCCCACTGAAGAAAGGAACCCAACGATGAACCTGACTACCTGGCTCATAGCCGTAAAGGACGTCTTACATTACCAGCTTTTTGTCGTAAACCAAACTCCGGTCACACTGGCATCACTCCTGATTTTTTGTACGATCATCGGAGTCTTTATCTTTGTCAGCAAAATGATTCGGGACATCTTAACCAAGTGGCTGAGCTCTCACCTCCAACTGTCTACGGGCACGCATTACATGTTGATTCGTTTGTCGCAATACCTCTTCTGGTTTTTAGGCGGAGTCGTCGCCTTTCAATTTATTGGCATCGACCTGAGTGCCCTGGCAGTGATTTTTGGTTTTCTTTCGGTAGGTATTGGATTTGGCATGCAAAATTTAACCTCTAACTTTATTTCCGGATTAATGCTGTTATTTGAACAACACATCCAAATCGGCGATCGGGTGACTGTGGGTGAAACAGAGGGAGATGTCGTGGAAATTAACTTTCGTTCAACCACCATTCGCTCGTTAAACAATATTGCGATCATCGTTCCAAATTCCGAATTTATCTCGGGGACGGTTATCAATTGGTCCCACGGGGACCCCAAGACCCGGCTGGAACTTGACGTCGGGGTTTCCTATAACTCGCATTTGGAAACCGTGATGCAAGCGCTTCTTGCCGCCGCCACTCAACATCCCTTGGTATTAAGGGATCCTCAGCCGAACGTGTGGTTTATGGGATTCGGAGACTCCGCATGGAATATGCGATTGCTGGTATGGGTGGCTTCACCAAAAATACGAGCCCAGGTCATGTCCGATATCAATTGCGCCATCGTCCTGCAATTCCGCAAAAATGAGATAGAAATCCCCTTTCCACAACGCGATCTTCATCTCCGGACCCAAGCGACCCCATTTCAGGTTGCCACGACAGGGTAGGATTGCCCGCGAAGAATTCAAAGAAGCGAGTGGGAGGAATTAATTGCAGAGTTAATCGCATTTCCTCAGATTTTCAACTGCCCCGACCTTCTCGCATTTTGTCAAATGGGATTCGGCTACCGCCCCTTTGGTGACTTGCCTTTCCCGATGTCGGAGACCATCGCTTAGGACCTCATCTCAACCAGTCGGCGGGAAGCGGGGATCCCACAGGAGTAGAGGATCCCCGCCAAGGGGCCAAGAGTTTCACATTACCCTATGCCCCCAACTTTTTAAGCTCACCCGCCGGATGGGGCTCCGATCACTGGAGCAAGGGGCTCAGGATATCCCGTGTCCATCTTATCCTGATTTCTACTATTGCACGATGAAACAACTCTCCACGGCCGTTTGATTATAACTGGCCTCTCTTGCCAACACTTCATACTTGAACTCCTCACCTTGACCCAGAAATCCATCGGGGATTGTTATTGAAGTTTCTCCAGGCGGAAGGATTACATTGATCTTCGAGTTGAATTCCTCCCCATTCACGTCCACTGCCACCTCAAGGACAACTTCATAGTTGTGAATGATCACATCGACTGGAGGTTGGACACCGGCCCCACCACCGTTGGGGTCGGGGTGTGATTTCATCACGGGGTCCCAGGAGATGGTGACCGGGGCGCTGGTCACCGTGGCGTCGTACCCCGGATCCTCCTCGTCACATTGTTGCGCCATCGGCAACCCGTTCACATACGGTGCAGGCGGAGCCGGCATCACGTGGGTGAGCTGGGCTTTACTCTCAAGTTCCTTTCCGTCAAGAGTTCTCCCCTCAATTTCATATGTCCCTGCGGGAAACCGGCGAAAAAACCTTTGAGGCGAAAGCTCATCAAAAGGCGGCTCGGCGCTTTCAAAGAAAATCTCCGTCAATCCCTGACGCTGCAAGCGTCCCCCCACCCGAACGTTTAGTATTTCCCTTTCATTCGGGTCTTCGATTGCAAGCTTTTTCCAGGCATCACCGTCGATGAGCGCATGAATACCCAGATCTCCGTCGGTGTTATTGAGCTCGAAAAACAGGTGCGCTTCCGAAAATGGAAGCTCGTCGTCATCTGCCCATACATCCAGGACAGGGATCGTTAAGGCGAGCCCAAAGACCGCCAAGGACACACCGGTAAATTTTGGAATTACGCTTTTCATGGCAAATCCTCCTTATTGGAATATGCAGTTGAAAATTAGGGTTCAACAATTTCTCGGAGAGCCAAATCATTGTCTTTCACCAACCCCACCCCATGGCAATACCATTTCTCCGAAAGTTCATGTTTATCCAGAGGTGTGGTTTCATTAATTTTTACACAGTTCTCGAACGTCCCGGCAGGGACGGTGATTTCCAAACCCATCTCCACGTGTTCGGCCCGATCAAGGGCTTCGGCGTTGGGAGCGAGCTCCTGAAAGTATCTGGCTCCTAACAAGAAGGCGCCTCCGGGGAAAATAATTCCGGGTAACGCCTCGTCTTCCCCGGCCCGCCATTGACCGGGATGGCTTCCATCAGCCAACGTCACATCTTCACCCAAATAGATGACATCCTGCGTCCCTTCACATTCAGCAAAAAAGTTCCGTGATGTTTCAACCTCTTCCCCATCGGCAGTTTCAAATTCTTCAACCACGCGAGCGGTGACATCGACCATCTCTCCCCTATACTGGAACGAGAGCATCTCGAATTCAGGTTTTACGGTGATCCATAGTTCCTCAAATTCATCGCATTCCCCATCCGCGAAACACTGCATATTGTCATAGTGCAGGACGCGGTTTTCTACTAACTTAAAGTAAGGGTTATTCCCCGACGTCAAAAAATTGCAGTCATTGATGGGAAACGTTTCCGTAAACCCCGCCTTCTTATCTTCATAGTTTTTTGCCCATGCTCCTTCCGGTACTACAAACCCGCCCACAGAGAGAGCGAAAAAAGCCGAAAAAACTATAGGTAATGGTGAGGGTGAAGTGTTCATGATAATTCCTCCTTGTTGAAAAATTGGGTGATCACGTTCTGGCGCTGTTTGCAGCACAGTGCCCCGCGACGCGTATCTTTTACGCGTCAAAGCTTTCCGTTCATGGCATTGACCACCAAGGACGAAGTGGCCGATGAATAGTTTCACTACATTCCTCCTTTCTTGAGCATGATTGTGTAGGCCATGTGTCCCGTTTTACTCAGGAACATACAAGGAGAAGTTCACAAGAACCTGACCGCAGGATTACCAACTGGTGAGAAAGGCGGAAGAAAAGGAATTAGGCTGCAGAAGAGATGATGGGGAAGGTACTGGTGAAGGTGCTGCCTTGGGAGGATTCACTTGTCACGGTGATA
>JAOUGQ010000080.1 GCA_029865515.1 Nitrospirota bacterium | reverse complement strand
TGGATATCCCAGGGGTCTGAAGGGAACACAGATACCAATTACGGGGCGGATTGTGATGCTGTGTGACCTTTACGATGCCTTACGAAGTCGGCGACCCTATAAACCAGCGTTCACGCATGCGAAGGCTTGCGTCATCATATTAAACGGTAATGACCGGACTAAACCAACGCATTTTGACCCCAACCTCTTGGAAGCTTTTCGGGAGATGCATCAGGACTTTAACGACATCTATTCTACGATAGCAGAATCTTAATTTTTCTTGTAAAAATCCGGTTGGGGTCACTTGGGGTGTTCAATGGGATACCCTGCCTCCTCCCATGCATTCATACTCCCTTCCACGTTATACACATGCTGATAGCCCAGCTCCATTAATGTCTCAGCAGCGATATTACTACGGTGCCCGGATTGGCAGTACACCACGATGTGCTGATCAGGATTCGCTTTAAGTTCACGGTGCCGTGCTTGCATTTCCCGGAAATCAATATTGAAATCCGTTCCGGGAATGAAGCCACTCATATGTTCGTCCGGGCTCCGAACATCCACGAGCACAAATCCTTTCTGTTTGGACTGGGCAGCCTTATCGAGCCCTGCTTTGAGTTGTTGGACCGTTAAGAGATAGGGTTCTGCGGTAACGATGGCTGAGTTTCCCCATCCCAAGAAAAGGAGGACGACTGCCAAGGATAGAGAGAAGCGTTTCATGGTTATCCTCCGTGGGGTTGGGAATGGCTCCCCTGGTTGAGAAAGTTGAGAGGAAATGGCTTTACCCTCTTGGATATGCAATTGACCGGACCATCCCTAGATGATTGTTTTGAAATTGTATGGTTGGGCAGAAGATGCGGTCAAGCGAGGCATCGGGGATAGGGGAGTACAGTTGAGGTCGAGAATGTGATTGGGCATCATCGATCATTCTGGATTGGATGGCTCTTGAAAAGAAGATGTCTCCCCGCTTAGGCGGTAAGAGCCGGGTAAGGATTGAGAGTGTGGTGCGAAAATTTCCCGAAGGCCTACCGGGTAGGGGGCGTAGCTTGTTTTAAATCTTCCAAGGTCAGAAGAGGGAGCAATTGAATGCCCATATGAGCCAGACGGCTTTTCCCCTCATCTTCAGATCGATCCACAACTACTAACCCATGAGTTACGATTAATCCCTGGGCACGAGCTGATTCGGCTGCTTTTAATAATGAGCCACCGGTTGTCAAGACGTCGTCCACCACTAAAGCCCTTTCCCCGGGATGGATGGTGCCTTCAATCAATTTGCCCAATCCATGGTCCTTAGGTTGTTTGCGCACGACAAATGTCCGCCATTCCCGCTGTGGATCGGCCGTGTAGCCAAAATCGGAAATGCAGGTGGCCAGGGGAATCGCTCCGATCTCCAGCCCGCCGATGAGCGTGAAGTCTAATGATTTGAGCAGGCTATAGGCTAATTGAGCCACGAGGTGACGTGAGTGCGGGTGAGCCAATACAATACGACAGTCCACATAATACGGACTGGTCTTCCCTGAGGCGAGACGAAAGCCTTCTTGGGGATTCCATTTGAAGGCTTCTAATTGATGAAAAGCTTGAATAAGTGCATGTTTAGCCATGAAAAATTCCAGAATTAAATTTTTTAGCTTTCAGGGAATTCCTTCTACCATTACGACTTCCTGCACTGCAACTGGGCACGAAAAGATTATGACAAGAGGAGAAAAATTGAAGTGCGTAATCGGAAAGCCGATGTTTGCCACAATAGCCGGCTGTTCTCCGCAGTGGCCGACCCTAAAAGACCAACAAGAAACTCGACGGTAAGGAGAGTGCCGAATGTACAAAGTGAAAAAGCGTCCATTGAAAAAAGAAAAGCCGCCGGTTCTCTATAACATTCTCGAGAATTATACCGATCATGATCCCCCGGGGAATGTCATGGTCTGTGGAATGACAGAACCGGAAAATCTGGCGATGCATGCCCAGGTGTTGTCAGAAAGTTATGATATTCCTTTGGAAGTCATGAAGGATTTGCTTCAGAAGGGAGGCGTCTATCTTTACCCGCATGAGGGGCCACTTGTCACAAAAGGTGCCTTCGTGTGCCGCGTTGATCCAACAGGCAAAAATCCAAAGCAGACCTGGGTCATGGATCTCGAGCAATATGCCTCGGCCGAACGCGTGCGTCAGAGTTATGGCGTAACCTTGGAAGAAGCCATGGAGCGGGTTTTTTATCGAGGACTTCCCCAGGAATTACAGGATCGGTTACGGCAAAAGAATTTGGGACTTCATTACACGAAAGTCGATCCAGCCATTGCGTCTGGCGGAGATATTACCTATATCGATTTTCGAAAGGACTGGTCTCCTCACTTTAAACGAAAATGTGTCATGCCTGATGGACGGTTAATCGAGACCAGCGGCCTCCATGATTTTGCGGAGTTGCATGGGATCAGTGTGGACGAGACGCGAAGGTTGTTAGATCACGGGGGAACGATTGAACTCAAAGATGGGGGAGCTTTAGCGTGCCAGATCATCAATGGCCAGCCATCCGTGGCCCGCTTTAATACCCGGCAATACAGCAAAGCCAAAGCCTTAGCCAAGGAAAAAGAACTCCATATGTTGGACGCCTTAAGCGAAGTGGCCTATCAAGATCCTGTCTTGATGCGAGCGCTTCGTCGCGCAGAAAGTTCCTCCTAACGATTCTTTGATTTTCCGGGAAGCTAATCTTTGATACTGGACGAACTCAAGCCCAAAAAATCGAATAGCTTTTTGGCGAAATAACGCCGCTTCACATGATCAATGTTTACCAGCTCTTCCTAATCCCAACCAATGGAATCGTAGCCACGTTCTGAAAGGCAGCGATTGACGAAGGATTTGTAGGCTGGTGTCGGTTGCGAAGTTTGAAATAAGCCGTGAATAAATCCCGCCGTCGCTCCTGTTGCGGCTCCTATGGCTGCTCCAACGCCAGCTCCTCCTCGAATGGCGCCACTGACCGCCCCGATCGCCCCTCCTGACCCAGCCCCGATTGCAGTACTCCCGGCCACCGTCGACGCATCGTGTTCGGGTACATAGTCCTCTGCCAGTTTTTTGCAATCCTCAATGTCTTGCTCGGCCTGGTCGGGACCGACCTGTTTGAGATGGTCGTTGGGGTAGAGAATAGGGCGAGGACCCGAACAGCCGAGGGACAAGAGCAGCAGACTAGAGACACTGAGAGTGAGGAGGAAGGAAGAATAATGAGAATGAGACATACTGTGCTCCTTTGACATGGGGGATCGTGTGTTCAATGTGATGGGGGATTTTGCCGAACAAATCGGCTGGTCAGATGCATGAGCCATCGTTTGGGCATGAATCGAGCCATCCATTGAGTCGCGACGCCTTGCCAGCCTATGGTCACGAGAGTTTTATTGGACTTCAGCGCGGTCAGTGAGGTTTGCACGACGTTCTGTGGAGTATGGGGTGGAAGGATATGGCGTGGACGATGGCCTGCAGTCTGATGGAAATCGGTTTCGGTGAAGCCGGGGCAACAGACTTGAATAGTTACCCCACTTTCACGGGCCTCCATCGCCACGGCTTCAGAAAATGAAATAATAAATGCTTTGGTGGCAGCGTATTCGGCCATATAGGGAATTGGGATAAAGCCCGCCACAGATGCGATATTGATTATTCCGCCCTGGCGTTGATTCATCATAGCAGGCAGAAACAGTCTGGTGCTTTCCGTGGTCACATGAATATGGACTTGTAACATGTCTTGGATGGTTTCGAGCGGCATGTCCCTAAATAGGCCATACATGCCGAAGCCTGCATTATTGACCAGCAACGATACGTGAGGCCGATACGATTGAGCCAGACGATAGAGAGTTGAGCCCGCATTGGGCTTGGCGAGATCCAGAGTTTCCGTCCAGACTTGGGTGGAACAGGAGTGGTGGATCTCCTCGACCAATTGACCCAGTCGGGTTTGGTCCCTGGCGACTAACAACAGTTCATAGCCCTGAGCGGCTAAGGCTCTCGCATATTCAGCTCCAATTCCCCGTGAAGCCCCTGTGATGACAGCAAATGGCGGTATGTTGCCCATGTGTACGTTTCGAAATGATTGCGCAACCATAAAAGGCCTTATCAATAAAGGTCAACAAAGGTCAATTGAGGTTCGAACGAATGTCCCTCGTCATTTAGGAATTTGTGTGTATTTAGTGGCCAATAATCCTGGAAATATCCAGGAATTATTAAGAATCATCCGTCGGGTGCCGAATGGACAACGTATGTGCCGATCAACCGGTCCTGTAGACCGGTTGTCTGGATTCACCACAAACCAGAGGATCATAGTAAAGACCATGAGTGCCGAAGGATTTGACAATACGTCAGAAGCCTATGGTTCGACATCGGCAACGGGTGTACTTGAAGTCTCGGATGCCGCCCCCTCTTCAAAGGCTGCCTCGAAAAATGTCAATTTGGAGCAGGCGCTGGCTGACATTGAAGAACAAGCCGGAGATTTAGTGAAAACGACGAAGCAGGTGATGGCGTCGTTTAAAAAGATTAAAGACGCAGCGAAGGTGGGCGATTTGGTCAAGCTCCGCAAATTACTGGAAGAAGGTAAGGAGGTGACGCTGAGTCTGGGCTGTGACTTTGTGAAAACCCAAGAACGTCTGAATTTTGATGAATCCGGGTATCTCGCCGGAAAAGCCTTTCGTCAGGAACTCCTTACCACCGCCCAACAAATGGGTGTCAACCTCTATGAACATGATGGCTATTTGTTTTCCTACCCGGTTTTATTGCGAATCTTACACAAAGAACGCGCGGTAGCGATTGATCGAATGCGAGAGAACCGGTTACGCCCCTCGGTCTTAGTCAAACGGTTAAAGGAAGTTCAAAACAGACCCTTACGATTTAAACCGCAAACGTTTCTCGAGATGGTCTTTACCGCCTATTCGATTGTGGTGGCTGGTCGAGGGAAGCATTTAATCGGAAAAGGGACGGTGATCCCTCTCTTGGAACTGTATCAACTCCTCACGCTTCTTCCGTGGCAGGCCAGTGAATACACCAGGCAGGAGTTTGGTCGGGATGTCTATTTGTTGGATAAAAGTGGGACCATTACGACTAAAAACAATCATCGGGCGAACTTTCATGCCAGCACAGGAGTGCGGGATGCTACCAAAACGTTAACCGTAATCGCGCAAGGGGGACGGGAGAAAACGTATTATGGAATTTCCTTTGTTCAGGCAGGATAACGAAATCAGGGACTGTCTTTAAGTTTCCCTAGGGGGAACCGAGAAGACGAACCAGAGTAAAAGGATATTGAGGGAAAAATTATGTCTCCACAGGAATGGTTGAAAGTTCTCAAAACAGCCTATCTACAAGGATTTATTCGTCGAGGAGGATCGGCTGTCAAATTTGCAATCGTGGAGGAGGCTCAGGATACCAAGCCTGTGACCTATGGGGTGGGGGAACTGTCCCGAGAGGAAGGCTTTGTCACGATTCAGGCTGACGCTCGTCGTACAAAGGTCCAACTCATTGACCTTCTGTTCCGGGAAATGGCGAAGCAAATTGAGTGGGATAGCCTAGCGTTTGATTACGTGAAAAAACTTTTTAAAGATAATCAACGCCGGATTCCTGAACGACGGGAGGAATGCAGCTGGTCCTGTTTGGCCTCACTCAATGGTTGCGACGAAGCCACGATTCAGCGCGATATCAATTCATGGTTGGAAGGCACGCTGTTCAAGGATTTCCACATGAGTCGGGAATTCCGGTTGGCCATGATCCAGTTGTGCTTAGCTCAGTTGGAATCACCCGCCAGCCAGTCAAAAGAAGCGTCCGCCATCAAGGCCTGGTTTCGTGGAGAGCTGAAGCAAATGTCCGCTCTCAAAAAGTTGTTGATTTTCGAAAAAGTGAATCGGAGCAATGCGCGTGACCTCATTGCGTCTTTTGCCCATTGGATCCGACTGCTGGGCAAGCCCGGTGTGGTCTTAACCATCGATATTTCCGCTTTTATGGGCAGCAAGGGAGCCGGGTCAACGTCCATGAGCTATTCGCCATCAGCCGTGATGGATGCGTATGAGATGCTGAGGCAATTTATTGATGGCAGCGACGAGATCGAAGGGTTATTGGTGGTGGTTCTGACCTCACAAGCCTTTCTCTCTGATCAACGATTGGGGCTGAATCGTTATGAAGCTTTGAAGCTTCGGATCTGGGACGATGTTCGAGATAAAACCCGTCAAAATCCTTTTGCACCGATGGTTCGGCTTACCGACCAGACCGAAAAGTTTGATGAGAGCCGTTTGTTGGCCCGAGTGGGAAGTCGCAAGGATGATGTGCGGCATCAACGCGTCATCGAATCATTGCGAGCCGGAGTGCCGAGTCCGGAAGCGGTCAAAGCCTTGGGATGTCCACAGCCCACAGTCAAGTCAAAATTTCAGCAGATGTTACAGGATGCCCAGGCCAGTATTCATAAAGGCTGGACCACAAAGGGAATGCTGATTGAAGGGGGATTCGGGACGGGGAAATCCCATTTACTGGAATCACTGCGACACATGGCTTTGGAATCCCGATTTGTGTGCAGTAAGGTCGTGATTAGCAAGGAAACGCCTCTCTATAGCCCGGCCTTAATGTTTCGAGCGGCCATTGGATCTGCGGACATCCCCCAAAAGCGAGGTGATGCCCTGGCAGAGGTGGCAGCGGATTTAAATTTTAAAAGTCCGCAATACGCTGATTTCTATGAATGGGTGCACCGCCAAGGTGGTGAAATTGACGGGCGGTTTGCGGCTACGGTCTTTCTCTATGAACGCATGGTGAATGACCCGGAATTGAGTCATCGGATGATTCGGTTTTGGGCAGGGGATCCACTGACCGATGCCGAAATAAAGCGATATCTCAAATCCTGTGACTCCAATGTGTCCTACCGGTTTGAACGGATTTCGCCCATGGAAATGGCATTACAACGGTTTAAATTTGTCTCACGACTCATGATTGCGGCCGGATACTCCGGTTGGATTCTATTGATCGATGAGGCGGAAATTATCGGCCGGTATTCCTTTAAACAGCGAGCCCAATCCTATGCGGAATTAGCCCGGTGGCTGGGACGCCTGGAAGCCTCCAGTTTTGCAGATCTTGGTTATAAATCCGGTTTAGCCGCTGTGATGGCGCTGACCGATGATTTCCAAAGTGCCATTCTGGATGAAAAAGGTGATCGGGAAAAAGTGCCAGAAAAGTTGCGTGAAACCGGATCTGAAACTGATTTAGTGCTGTCCAGACAGGCGGAACAAGGGATGCGACTCATTGAATGCGAACGCATTCCCTTGGTCGGTCCTTATGACCAGCTCGTGGAAGAAATCTACCACAAAATTCGTTCCATTCATGGTGCGGCGTATGGGTGGGAGCCGCCTCAGGTTCCCACGATTGAACGGTTATCAAGTACCAGGATGCGTGAATATGTTAAAGGCTGGATCACGGAATGGGATCTCAAGCGGCTCGACCCGAGTCAAAAAGTGGAAATTGAATTGACCGAAATCCGACAAGATTATTCCGAAGATATTGAATTAGAAGGCTCTCAGGAAGAAATTCTTCAACCTGCACTCTCGGATCCCATTTAAGCAGGTCAAAGAAAAGGTCGAATGTCCCATAAGTCCTGAAAAATGAAGGGAAATAGGTAAATCAGGTGTCCTTGCGGGACAACAGGTCCCCTCAAGTAAGGTAGGACCCCAACTAGCCTACCGTGCCCCATGTGGCGCGAAACGTAATCGGCTGCAGGTAAAGGTAACAAGAGGCCCAGAACGATGCTAAAAGACTTGGTTGTCCCCTGCAATGTCCAGCCGACAAATAGAATGTGGTGGTTTGGGCATGGATCCAGGTCATATCGTCGGTGCCTCCAAAGCAATCTGCTCTTGAACTCTTCATTTTTAACCTGTGAAGGATATTAGCAATGGATTTACGGCCTCAAGAATGGTTTCACACGCTCCGGCAAGAATACCTTCAACGATTTGTTGGGCAAGGAGGATCATCCGTCAAGTTTGTGGTGACGGCCTCTGATACCGATCGGGTGGGCATCCAGGCCCAATTAGCCACATTAGCTCAGCATGAGGGGTACGCATGCGTCTCGGTTGATGCCCAAGAGACCAAGATTCATATGATGGATAAGTTCTTCCATCAGGTTGCTCGCCGAATTCAATGGGATGAGCTGGCATCACAATTTGTCCGCCGACTCCTTCAAGAAAATGGGTATCAGATTCCCGAAAGCAAAGAAGAGTTTTGCATGGCTGGAGTCGCCAGGATGAACGAACGAGCGGAACCGTTATTGCGACGGGATTTGAATAGTTGGTTAGAGCGCGCTATCTATCGGGATACTCAGATGTGCCAGGAATTTCGAATGGCCATGATCCGATTATGCTTGGGGCAAATGGACTCCGGCTCGGAAAGCCCCTTTATGACGGAGCCGGTCAAAGCCTGGTTGTGCGGGGAAATTCGTCAGATTTCAGCTCTCAAGGAAGCTCTTATTTTTCAGAAAATTGGCCGGACCAATGCCCGATACATGTTTGCCTCCTTATCCCGTTGGTTGCGGTTAGTGGGGAAAACAGGGCTAGTGGTCTCCTTGGACTTGAGTCGATGTCTGGTCAGTAAAAAACCGGAGTCTCCGGAAGGCTTGTATTACGGGGTCTCTGCCACGTTGGATGCGTACGAAATGCTTCGCCAGTTCATCGATGGAACGGATGAATTGGAAAGTCTCTTGCTGGTGGTTCACGTGCCACCGGAATTTTTGACAGACGGGCGACGAGGACTCAACCGGTACGAGGCATTGAAATTACGTATTTGGGATGAAGTTCGCGATCGGCAATATCAAAATCCATTAGGGGCCCTGATTCGTCTTGGATCCGAACACGTTGGGGAAGCAGCTGATAGAGGGAAAATGGAATATGCTGATCGGCCGGCAATGGCCAATGGAGATGTTGGACATCAACGTGCCATGGAAGCCTTGCGATCAGGGGTGCCTAATCGTGATGTGGTGCAGGTGTTTGGAAGCCACCAGCCGGATTTGGAAGGAAAATTCAGACGGCTGCTTCAACAGATGGAATCGCAAGTGCCTCATGAAACGCCCAGCAAAGGCCTTGTGATTGAAGGAGGATTTGGAAGTGGGAAATCCCATCTTCTTAAAGCCTTACAGCAGGTCGCGCTGGAGAATAACTTTGTCTGTAGCCCTATTGTGATCAGTAAGGAAACGCCATTCTATAACGTTGTGCCACTGTTTCGTGCAGCTATCAATAATGCCATCGTTCCTGGAAAGCATGGCGATGCGCTAACGGAAATATCCAGTGAGCTGAATTTTCAGAGCCCTCAATATGCCGCTTTGTATGATTGGGTCCATCGGGAGGACCGAGGATGCGATTCCCGGTTTGCCGCGACGCTGTACCTCTATGAGCGGATGATCAATGATCCTGAGCTGAGTCATCGCATGATCCGGTATTGGGCCGGAGATCCGTTGAGTAATAGCCAGCTCAATAAATATCTTCAGGGGTGTCCTCCCGAGGTTCCGTATTCGTTCAGCAAACTCTCCAATCAAGATCTGGCCTTGCATCGGTTTCAATTTGTCTCGCGGCTGATGGTGGCCGCTGGCTATAAAGGCTGGATCTTGCTCATTGACGAAGCTGAAATTATCGGGCGGTATTCGTTTAAACAACGGGCCAAATCCTATATGGAAGTTGCGCGGTGGATGGGGGTGTTACCCGATTATGCCTGTCCGGCCATTGGGGCCATTGTGGCCTTGACGGATGATTTCCAAAGTGTGGTCTTAGAGGGAAAGCAGGATTCCCAGAAAATTGAGGAAATATGTCAGGACGGGGGGACGGATGAAGCCCATGCCCAGGCTTTACACGCGGTCCAGGGTATCCGACTGATTGAACGGGAAAGTGAGCCACTGGTTCGACCTTATGACTCCATGGTGGATGCCTTATATGAACGGCTCCGCTCACTTCACGGTTCGGCATATAGTTGGACGCCGCCGCCGGTCTCAGCCGTAGAAAAATTATCCAGTACCCGGATGCGCGAGTATGTTCGTGGGTGGATTACGGAGTGGGATTTGAGAAGGTTGTACCCGGATGCTCAATTAGATATTGAAATCCTTGAAGTCCGGCAAACCTATGATGAAGATCAGGAGCTGGAGGCCACAATAGCTGAAGATCCCGCTGTTGCTAGTTTGTCGGAATCGGAAGAAGCCTTCATGGCGGTTGCTTTGCAAAATCAAGCTCCTGTGTAATCAGGGGATGACAGCCCTGGAAAAATTTTCTCTCCCCAGAATCCGTTCTGCCTTCAGGAGGACGGGCTCTGTTCAACTCCTAAATGCGCCCACACAAATCAGTACCCTCGATGGCATTGATGGCCTGTCGAGCGTTTTCCTGAGTGTTCAATTCCCCTAATCCTAAGCCTCTTGAGTCTTCCGCCTACTGGTCCAGGATGACTTGAGCCGATGTCACAGTCATGGGTTTCGGTCGAGATCCTTGAGCGGAAAAGAGCGGCTTAACACTGGAAGAGGGTTCACTCAACAACCTCATAGAAAGAATGGGAAGGTCGTCTGTGGCCATTTTTATGGCGTTTGGAAGGAGTGTACTTCTAAGGGGGCTGTCTCAATTTTGTCGGTATTTATCCGATAGCGTATGTCAGAGGACTTCCCTCGAAGAGGGATGGGTATGATCGGGCTTATTCGGAAATTGTAAGGATCTATGCCGGTATCAGAGTTGACTCTTCGTAAAGAATTACCGTTACAGGTCTTGGGACTGTGGCGTAAGTCCGTGAATAGGGTTCTAGGAGGTCTGGAACTTCTTCATAAGCACACTATTTTAGTGTTAATAGTGCTATTTGGCCTGAGTTTAATCGTGATGTATTTCCATATTTCCCATTTGAAAACCCAGATGGTAACGGCAATGGCCTTTCGGGGAGCCGATATTTACACGAGAGCACTGAATGAAATGCGGATTTGGTACACCATAGAAGTCGTTCAACGTCTTCATGATCAGGGAATTAATGCCTCGGCAGGGTATCGAGACCATCAAAACGAAATTCCTCTCCCTGCGACTTTAGGCCGGGATCTAGGCAATCGATTGGTCGCGGGACGATCCGGCGAACGATTACGATTGCTGAGCCCCTATCCGTTTTCCCGAGGAGAAGATGGAGGGGGGCTCATCGATGCTTTCCAACAAGAGGCCTGGAAATTTTTGACGCAACATCCTGATGCGCCCTTTTATCGGTTTGAACAAGTCGATGGGCGTGAGTCCCTCCGTTTCGCGAAGGCCGATCGGATGCATGATGAATGTGTGGAATGTCATAACCGACATCCCGACAGTCCGAAACGTGATTGGCAGGTCGGACAAGTGGGGGGCGTTTTGGAGGTCGTCTATCCCATTGATTCGTTAGAGGCAGTGATGGGCATGAATTGGCAGGAGACCTATGGGTTGATGGGAATGCTGGTCTTTTTATGGATGGGAGGATTCGGGTTAGTGGTGTTAAAGCTTGGGCGTGTCGCGAACGAATTGGAAGAGCAGGTTCGAGAACGAACCGGTGCGCTACAAGAGGCCAACAAACATTTGGAATTGGAGATTCAGGAGCGCCAGTGGGCTGAAGAAACGCTACGCTATGCGAAAGATACTCTAGAAAAGCGGGTGC
>JAOUGQ010000370.1 GCA_029865515.1 Nitrospirota bacterium | reverse complement strand
TGCCGCAGGGGGTGCTCCAACAAAATTCGTGGAGAAGAAGGGCAAGCATAACTTGACTTCGTTCATGGATTGACGAAGAATCCACGTGGTCTATCCGTGAGTGTTCGAAAGGGTAATCGTAGGGCCTGATAGTCGATGCACATTTGAACGCCATTTTCACTCAATCTTTGGTAAGGAAAGCGCAATGACCGTGACAAACAGGCAGTCCGGGACAAATGTGCATGAGATTGCTGACGGGATCTATCGCATTAACACACCGGTGGTGATTGAAGGTGCCGGCGGGTTTTCCTTCAATCAATACCTCATCGTGGATGATGAACCATTGCTCTTTCATACCGGCCCGCGAAAGATGTTTCCATTGGTGCGTGACGCGGTGGCGAGCCTGTTGCCTGTCGAGAAGCTTTGTTACATTTCTTTTTCTCATGTGGAAGCCGACGAGTGCGGATCACTGAACGAATGGCTTGTGGCTGCTCCCCAGTCTGTCCCATTGTGCGGCACGGTTGCTGCGATGGTATCGATTGCTGACCTAGCTGATCGGGCGCCTCGTGCGCTAGCTGATGGAGAGCGACTCGCTTTGGGCAAGCACTCCGTGCGTTGGCTCGACACGCCGCATCTCCCGCATGCGTGGGAATGCGGCTTTCTGACAGAAGAACGCACCTCAACGTTGTTCTGTGGTGACCTGTTCACGCAGGGAGGCGACGATCTTCCGCCCATCACGGAGTCGGATATTCTTGCCCCCAGCGAGGCTTTCCGCCACCAAATGGATTACTTCTCACACACGCCGAATGCGCGAGCGCTACTTGAGAAGCTCGCCTCGACCAATCCGACCACATTGGCATGCATGCACGGCAGCGTCTGGCGTGGGGATGGAGCGCAGTTGCTGCGCGCGTTGGCCGATGCGCTATCGGTCTGAGGGATTGTGCTTTTGGCAGAGGCATGTCGCCCACGATGCCATGAAATTTTCATCGAATACGGATCCAGATAACGCATAGTTGGAGCGCAAAAGACTGGATTAGACAAAACAAGATTCTCATGGCCCAGCTAACCATTAACGGCATCACGATCGAATGTGTTCGCGGGAATATCGCAAGTCAACCCGACATGGATGCGATCGTCAACGCGGCTAATGCCGGGTTGCGAAGCGGTGGGGGAGTGGCTGGGGCCATACACCGCGCCGCCGGACCGGGTTTGGAGGAGGAGGGCCGGGCATTGGCCCCGATTCGCCCCGGTCAAGCGGTGATCACCGGGGCACATCGTCTTCCCAACCGTTACGTCATCCACTGCCTCGGACCGGTTTATGGGCAAGACGAGCCTGCTGCGGAGCTTCTTGCCAACTGCTACTTGAATGCCCTTCGCTTGGCCGAACAGCGCGGCATTCAGTCCATAGCTTTCCCGGCTATCTCTACCGGCATCTTCGGCTATCCAATTACAGAGGCGGCACGAGTTGCCATGAAGACGGTCTTGGAAGAAGTGCCACGGTTGTCTTCGGTCTCGCAGATTCGCTTCGTGTTGTTCGACGAGGAGAGTCAACAGCTTTTTGAACGTCTCCTGGATGAGTTGACCAAACACATGTCCCCCTCGCCTCAAGATACTCCTGCCGGTAACCACACTCGAGGTGCGGCCATGGCCTCTGGCCTCGGATACGGGCATCTTTCCACCTTCCGCCAGAGAACGGATGATCTGAAAACGTCGTCCGGCCAGGGTTTTGGGAACAACGGGCTTGCGCTCTTTACCGACCTGTATGAGCTCACAATGTTGCAGGCCTATTTTGAGGAAGGCATGACGGAGCAGGCGGTCTTCACGCTTTTCGTTCGTCGTCTGCCGCCACGGAGGAACTTTCTGTTGGCTTGCGGGGTCGATTCCGTGCTGGAATTTTTGGAAACCGTTCGCTTCTGCGAGGAAGACCTCACCTATTTGCACTCGTTGGGATTGTTTTCAGACCGCTTCCTCGGGTGGCTTCGAGATTTCCGTTTTACGGGAGAGGTTCATGCGGTTCCCGAAGGCACGCCTGTGTTTTCGAATGAACCCCTTCTCGAAGTGGTGGCGCCTATGCCCGAGGCTCAACTCATCGAAACGTTTGTCATGAATCAGGTACATGTCCAGACGGTGCAGGCCTCCAAGGCCCAGCGTGTGGTGACTGCCGCAAAAGGTCGGCCAGTGGTCGACTTCGGTGCCCGCCGGATGCATGGGATCGATGCGGCGCTCAAATCTGCCAGGGCGTTTTGGATCGCCGGCGTGGCGTCGACCTCCAATGTTCTCGCGGGAAAACTTTATGGGGTGCCGGTGGCCGGAACGATGGCGCACAGTTACATTCAGGCCCACGAGAATGAAATGGCAGCCTTCCGGGCGTTTGCACAGGTGTTTCCTGAAACGGTCCTCTTGGTCGACACCTACGATACGCTTGCGGGCGTTCAGAAGGTGATCGACCTGGCGAAAGCCTTGGGAGACGATTTTAAGGTCAAGGCGGTGCGTCTTGATTCCGGCGATTTGTTGGCTCTATCGAGGGAGGCGCGCCGGATGCTTGACGAAGCCGGGCTCGAGAAAGTGGAAATCTTTGCAAGTGGGGGGCTGAATGAAGATGTGATCACAACCTTGTTGTCCTCCAACGCGCCGATCGATGGATTCGGCGTGGGCACCAGTATGGGGGTGTCCAGCGATGCCCCGGATCTGGATATTGCCTACAAGCTTTCCGAGTATGCCGGAAAGGGGCGGCTGAAATTATCGACGGGCAAGCCGATCCTTCCCGGTCGCAAGCAGGTGTTTCGGATCGAGACGGATGGGCAGGATGTGGGTGACGTTATCGCTTGCGTCGATGAAAATCCGGTTGGGCGACCCCTCCTCGTGCCGATGATGCGGAATGGCCAGCGACTTCCCGAGGGAAGGTTCGATCTCACGGCAGCCCGCCGGTATGCAAAGGAACAAATTGCCCGTTTGCCCGAACGGGTACGGGCGATTACCCCTGCCGATCCGCCGTATTTGGTCGAAGTGAGTAAAACCCTTGCGGACCTTCAACAGCGAATAATCAAAGATCTGCCTGACCACGGGAAAAGCTCAGGCTAACACAATATAGTATTGAACTGTCGGTACAGACATAAAAAATCCCTCTCCCTGAGAGGGACAGGGTTGGGGTAAAGGTGAAGGTTCATTCAATAGTTAACGTGCTATAGGAATTGATGATGTTGGAG
>JAOUGQ010000369.1 GCA_029865515.1 Nitrospirota bacterium | reverse complement strand
GATCCTATATGGGCTGATGGGTGAAGAATCGCATAAAACTTGATTTTTCTTGCAGAGGCTAAATCATGTGCAATTTCCCAATTCTTAACAAGAGTCATAGCGACCTGTTTGGCACGCTCTTCGGAATTATCGCATATTAAAGTTTCATCCATATTTTCTTCATTAGTTTCGACACGGACAGCTGAAATCTTATGATGAATCCGGTCGATCAATTCTTTTATGCCAGATAGAAAAATATAGTCTAAAAATTGCCAGACGGTATTGACTCCTCGTGAAGGCGGTTTGGCTTTCTCTCCCACAGCTGCCCCTCTTCCGTAGTCACCAGGCTTGAGTTCCACTCGGCAGCCCATCGAAACATCATTAACGAAATCGTAAAAAATTGCTGTATCAATTTGCGCACCTTGCACTAAAAGGTTGATGAAACGTTCTAACCCTTGACGGCTGACAAATCCTTCCTCCCCCATGTTGTAGGTTGGAATTCCTGTTAATGAATTAAACAGGGCAGGGATTGTCTCATCATCCCAGACTCCCCACCCCCACATTGTGGAGCCACCAAAAAAATAGACTGATTGGTTACTTTGCCCATGTCCGGAATGATTGAGGTGAATTCTGAATCCATTGTCGTCAATGTTAATAGCCTGCCCGTGCTGAACATTGGATTTCCATCCAACGTAAGGCTCAAATTGGCTTTTTTTAATAGCCTTCTCTTGATAATAAATTCGTGCCCGATCTTTATTTCCAGCATAATTTGGCAAGTCCACATGCCAATCATCAGATTGATTCTCAGATGGACTCTTCGATTGACTGAGATGTGACACAACAACCGGATATAAAACCAGGAGAATGTTGCTAGTGAGGTTAAGAATGGCAACGAGCGCTATGGTTAAAAAGATATTGACAAAGATTACTCTCATGCGTTTTTACCCTTTTCAAGCATCCTTGGATTATTTCTTGATCTGTCCTCAGTGCCTAGGCCGCGTTGTCCGATGAATGGCCGGTGCCGAGGATTAAAAAGAATACCACTCACATACAATGCTTCCCATGCATATTGAAATCGGAGCTATTGCGGGCATATCTTGCGTGAAACACACCTAATTTCTGGAGGCAGTCTCCATTTTCAATCAGAATGAACCCTATGTCCACTCTCAGTAAAGTTTCATCAACGTGAGGGTTCCCTGATTTTCAGGCCACTGAAGGGGCTGTTGACTAATTGCCAAAATGGCGATTTGTTGAAATCAGCACATCCTGGAAAACAATGGGTTGCGATGACAGGTTCCGCAGAAAATCCTCTTATTAAAGAGTCCCCTTGATACAATGGATCAAAAACGAATGCGCAGGTCGGCGACGAGGGGAAGATGATCCGAAGCGACGAGGGAATCGCGCGTTTTGGGAAGATGCACATGGGTCACTTCGATCCGGCCTTCATAAAAAATATGGTCAAGGTGTAACAGGGGTAGAAATCCCGGGTAGGTTCGGCGCCGTTTGACAAAGGGTCGAATATCCAAGCTGTGAAATCGAGGGGTCAGGATGTCGGTCGTGACGCCTCGCCCCCATTCATTGAAATCCCCGAGAATAATTTTCGGACCGGCTCCACGATGCCGGTCTAGGATCATGGCCAAGTGTTCTGCTTGATACTGTCGCTCCCGCAATCCTGTGCCCAAATGCACGTTATAGACATGTAACGTCTGACCGTTTAGCCGGAGATCGGCTCGTTGGCAACATCGGCCTCGCCGGTTTCTCCAGGTCAAGTCATGCTGGCCATCATCCACGATCGGGAATCGGCTAAGAATCATGTTTCCGAAGGGATATCCTCGACGAAGGCGGGCAGGTGCCATGACCCATCCCATGCCCAACAAGGCGCCAAGGAGTTCATCCTGGCCCCTGGCCTTGGGGCCTGGCCCTAGAACTTCCTGGAGGGCAATGACATCGGGATGCAATGAAGATAAGACATCGGCGATCCGTTTTGGCATAACCCGGCGATCCATCCCACAACATCGGTGAATGTTATAGGTCACGATCCGAATATCGAGTGTGGTCTGCGATCCGGGAATGTATGGGATGGGACGGGCCATGGAAAAATCGAAATGCGAGCCTTGTTAATTACTTAGGATGAGGAAATAAGGAGACAATATGATGACCAGAAATGCTCGGATTCATGAAAAACTGCCTTATTTTTTGGATTTGGCAAAAGGTAGACCATGATAGAAAAATACCGTCCACAAAATTTGTGGATAACTTGGTGGCTAATGGCAATGATAGGCATATTTCTCATGAATTGATACAGAAATGAGCAAAATGCACATATTTTAGGCATTGTATGAAATTTATTTGACTATACAAAATATAGCGGTGTGAAAATTTTGGCGTAGTTGTAAAGGTAGAATTCATATTTTTACTTGACTTTTCTATTTTTGTTGATCCCGGCCATGTCTTCGAAATTACCTAAAAATCTTCATGGAACTGGTTATCCACAGAATTAAGCTTGTCTTGTTGATAATCAGCAAATTGAGAATAGTTTTCGGCCCACCCTGTAAGGCTTTTTCGGCTGGCCAATGAAGGTTCGCCTGTGTTCATCAGGTAGTTCTCAGGCATCAAAACGATTCCCGTGCAATCCACGATTCTTCGTCGGTTCCAATCACCGGCAATTTCATAGGGGAATCCATGTTATGAGGGGAACGGCTTGATCTGTTTCCACGACGCAGACCTCGAAATTTCAATGGCAATCATGTGAAATTTCGCACAGGCCATTCCTCGATAGGTTCGAGAGTCAATCTCCGGAACGTGTTCCCTTTTGGCGCTACCCGAGACAACGACATCTGAGCTACCGAAGAAGGCCGGATAGGCCCCAGATATTTCCCTGCCCGGTGACAGAACACCTCAATGGCCAGAGTGCCACGAGGATCGTGTTGCTCGCGGACGGCCTGGAGAAGAAGATCCCTGTTCAGGATAAAAATTCGCATGGAACAATTAAAGATCCAGGTTCGGAATGAGCGCGAGGCAGGGTCTTGGGGAAACATGAGAGGAGAGAGCTATCAACAAGCCGTCGTCCTTTGCTAACGGCGAAGGATCTATGCCCAGCCGGAGCAGCCAGGGTTCAATGAGATCCTCTGTTTCCTTTCCGGCTGACTCATTGAACAGTGAGTTAATCGTGATCAGTGGAATGCCCGGTTCCTCGCGATCGACCAAGCGT
>JAOUGQ010000367.1 GCA_029865515.1 Nitrospirota bacterium | reverse complement strand
ACTCTGGACCGATGGCCCACCCATAAGGCGCACCAGTCACTCCAAAAAGAATGATGGAAAGAATTAAATTTTTTGGTGCGGGAATCCTAAGTTCTAGAAAAGCATTCATGAATCTGTAAACCTTAAGGTTTTAATGGAACGGGTTTATTTTGTTGACTCATTCCTAATGCCGAGGACAGACTGCAAACGCGGTTCCATCTGGATCTACTCAAAGCTGATTGGCCTGGAATCGGTCTCAACCCCTTGCGAAATATGGAATTTTTCAAAATAGAGAATTTGTGGAATTCAGAAAGCTTCCTAAATTCTTTGCTGATCGCATGTAAGTTTCGTGCGGCTGCGCACGTTGCCTGCAGCTAGTGGTGCACCAGTGCACGTTGCTAAAGAGTCTTTTCTGCTTTAGTTTTGTTGGAGGAAATCAGAAAAAAGGGGGGCGAACACAATAAGGAAGAGGAGGGAGAACCGATGGCGGTCAGGACTGACGCCGACGGTCGAGCATCCAGCGAGTAATACCGAGCTGCTTCGCCGCCAGAGTTTTATTGCCCTTACAGTGGGCCAACACCTGTTGAATCACCGAATCTTCTATTTCGGTGAGCGTGTGTTCCCCGACACGAAAGGAAAGTGATATCTGGCTGGAGTCCTCAAAGGCGGATGGAGGTTGGATATTTTCTTCTGATCCCTGGAGTTTTGCCCCGCCACTTTCTTTCAGGTCTGAGGGAAAATGCGAGGCTTCTATTGTCGATCCCTGGCAGAACAACACGGCCCGTTCAAGCAAGTTGCCGAGCTCTCGAACATTGCCGGGAAACGCATAGTTTTGGAGAAGCATTTTGGCGGAATCTCCTAAGGTGCGAACGGGTTTTTTTAAGGCCATGGCGTATTGAACCAGGAGCCGCTCCGCCAACGGAATGATATCCTCCGGCCTCTTCCGCAGAGGCGGAACGGTGAGCTTGACGACATTCAATCGAAAATAGAGATCCTCTCGAAATTCTCCTCTGGCCACTGCCTCCTGCAAGTTCCGATTGGTGGCTGCCATGAAACGCACATCGACCGAAATAGGATTCTGGCCACCAATACGCCGCAGACGACGATCCTCGAGAACCTTTAAAAGTTTGGATTGCAGGATGAGGGGGAGATCCCCGATTTCGTCGAACAGAATGGTTCCTCCATCACCCATCTCAATCAGTCCACATTTACGCCCCGTTGCGCCGGTAAAGGCTCCCTTTTCGTGGCCGAATAATTCACTTTCAAATAGATCATGGGGAATAGCCGGGCAATCGATCTCGATGTACGGTTTTTGTGCGCGGGAGCTGTTGAAATGGATCACGCGTCCCATGAACTGTTTGCCTGTTCCGGTTTCGCCCTGAAGCAACACGGTGACCTGCTCATTCCTGGTCAATTCCTGAACCTGTTGCATGAATGGTTTCATGGCCGCACTCGCGGCAATCACGCCGTTCAGGGCGTATCGCTCTGAATCCCGGCCACTTTGCACCTGGACTTGTCGGGTGACGGCAAGGAATTCCGTGACTCGCTGCAGGGCGAGTTGTAAGTCGTCCATGTCAATCGTTTTGGCGACAAAATCATACGCCCCTAATCTCATAGCCTCGACTGCATCGCGGACCGTACCTCGAGCGGTGAGCATGATGACCGGCAGATCTCTTCCCGCTTTACGGACGCGGGCCAATATCTCCAACCCGGTCATGTGTGGCATCACCAGGTCCAGGACCATGAGGTCTGGCTGGATACTGTCCAGTAAGGCCAAGGCTTCTTCCCCCGATGCGGCGGTATGCACCACATAGCCCAGGTCCGTCAGATGTAAGGCATAGGCTTCACGAACGGACGCTTGATCTTCCACCAAGAGAATGGTCCATGCCATGTTAGGCCTGCTGCGAGAGGGGGAGCCAGAGGGTAATGACCGCACCTTGCCCTGGAGGACTCGTAATGAGAAATTGTCCACCGTGCCGCTCAATAATGTCCCGGCTGATCGTCAGTCCTAAGCCAACGCCTTTGGCTTTGCCACTTGTAAAGAAGGGTTCAGACATTCGCTGTAAATCACCGGGGCTGATGCCGGGACCGGAATCTTGAAAGGTGACAGAGACGCCATCCTTTCCGATAGTTGCCGGATGCATGGTGATGGTTAACCGTCCACCGTGCTCCATCGCCTCGATTGCATTGATGACCACATTCAACCACACCTGCTGGAGATGTCCCTGTGAGGCCTCGACCATGGGAAGATGTTGAGCTAACTCTGTGGAAACATCAATGGTGCTCGATTTCAACTTTGGACTCAACAAGGTGAGTGTATCGTCAAGCAATGCCAGCAAATCGCAAGGGCGAAAGTCAAAGGTACGAGGCGGAATTTGGCCTAGGTAGGACTCAAGCACATCATCGATGCGGTTGGCTTCCTGCGCAATCAATCGGCATCGGTTACGAACGGTTTCATCCAGGGTGGACTGATCACGCAAATAGGTAGCCAGACTCCCGATCCCAATGAGGGGATTGCGGATTTCATGTAAAATACCACCAGCCAATTGTCCCACCAATTTGATTTGTTCGGCATGGCGGAGAATGCCCAGCATTCTCTCGCGTTCTGTCAGATCAGTGAGGATGGCGAGATAAAAACGAACCGTCCCATCCGGGTCTTTGACGGGGCTGATACTCTCCCAAACCAACAATTCCGAGGCATCTTTCCGCCGATTCACAAAACGACTCACAAATGCCTGGCCGGAGCCCAACGTGGACCAGATCCGCTCATAAAATTCTGGTGGATGCTTATTCGATTTCAGGAACGAGGGTGTGCGTCCGATGACCTCTTCGGCTTTCCATCCAGTCATTTGCTCGAGGGCCGGATTCCATTCTATCAGACGTCCTTTGGTATCGGTCAGCATGATGCCGTCCTGGGCCAGTTCAAACAGCCGATGAAAGAGTTGGAGTTGTGTTTCTTCGCGACGCCAACGTTCCAAGACCGTGGCAATGACATTGCCGACCGATAACAAAAATTCCTGCTCTTGTTCGGTAAAGTCGCGAACGGTTTTACAATGCGCGCCCATGACCCCATACACGCGGTCTTGAACCATCATCGGGACACTCATGCCTGCGATCACGTCGTGGTCGGAAAGAAGTTTGGAAGGGGTAAACCGGGTTTCGATTCGGAGATCTCGCACCACCACGGGCCGGCGTTCCCTAATCGCATATCCGGCTTAAA
>JAOUGQ010000368.1 GCA_029865515.1 Nitrospirota bacterium | reverse complement strand
TGTCAATTGAAATGATGATAAATCCAAACTTGCCCCCTTTCCACCAACCACATTCCGAATGAGGAGTTGCCGTATCGTTTTCCCATATACTAATGAGGACTCCTCAAGTCAGGAAGGCCTGTTGAGGAGTGCGATACGGATCAATCCCCTTAAGACATATTGAATTGAAAGGATGTCTGCCTGGAAAAATACGGAAATGCGCCCAAACTATGGCCATTATCCCAAGAAACACGCGAAATCTCCAGTGACAGGACCAAGCGTTAACCAATGACATGGGACAATCTCCAGCCAGCCAGGAAGAATCATCGTAACAGGCTTGGGGATTTCAACGTACGAATGCCATGAATCCTGGAAGGGAAGAATGCCGGATTAATGTTCCGCTTGGAGCATCAAAGTCCATTGACACCAAAAGTGAGTTCACCAAGTATGCGATGAGTCAGCGGTTTGTCCCCGAACAATCAGGAACCCCAGGAGGTCTCCAAAGGAGGGAGCTTGAAGCTCCCTCCTTTGATTTCATGTAACAAGAATTTCTGAGGGTACGTTGAATACAGACTTAAAACTTCTTCAACAAAATCTCGTGTGGATCACTAATCTCCGACAGCCTCCTAGAACAAAGTATAGATGAAGGGGGCAACGGCTGAGCCCTCGCTCAGGATGATAAGACCACCGAGCAATAAGAGCATAATGATGATAGGGGCGAGCCAGAACTTTTTTCGTTCCCGCATAAAGTCCCAAAGTTCCCCAAGAAAACCTGTCATCTGTTTTTCCTCCTTAGAAGGGTTTCAGCACATGGTCAGCGGCTCTGGCCTTTTTAGGAATGCGATAGCTGTTTGCTGCTGGGTCATAACCCAGCTGTAGTGGCCGTTTGCCTAATATCCCCAAGATAAAGGCCATGGGAGTAAAAATCCCGAAAAACAGTATCCCTAATATAATGCGGGAATTGATCCAGCCTAATTTTTCCCCAATCTTCATCCATATTCGATGAAGGGGTCCGAGACCTGTTGGAAACAGTATTCCCATCGCCCCAAAGGCCACAGCCATGAGACTCGCCCACACTCGAATGTTTTCTCCCCGAATGACCAGCGGCCATAACGCCACTATCAGAAACACTCCACCCATTAATAGCCCAAACGAGCGAAGTTCCTTCGAGGTTGTTTGATGAATTTTTGGTGTCATTGCGTTATTCGTGACCTCTTAATCCAATTCAAATTCTTTCATCCACCCTTCATCTTTAGGCACCGGCTTTTGATGTTCTTTCAAGACAAGACAATTTTCCAGCACAAGGACATCCATCTCAGTCCGCATAAAACACCGATAAGCATCTTCAGGCGTGCAGACAATCGGTTCTCCTCGAACATTAAATGAGGTATTGATCAAGACTCCACATCCGGTTTGTTCTTCAAACGCTTGTAACAATTGATAGTATCGGGGGTTGGTGTCCGGTGAAACCGTTTGAACACGGGCCGAGTAATCCACATGGGTCACCGCTGGAATATCTGACTTTGGCACATTAAGGAGATCGATTCCCCAAAGCTTCTGTTGATCCGGTGCAACCGCTCGACGGCGCTTTTCCACAACCGGGGCCACCAGCAACATATAGGGACTATCGGTATCCATTTCAAAAAATTCGGACACTCGTTCCCTTAAGACCGATGGTGCAAATGGCCGGAACGATTCTCGATATTTAATTTTCAGGTTCATGACTGATTGCATTTTTTCACTGCGAGGATCACCAAGGATGCTTCGTCCTCCCAAAGCCCGGGGACCGAATTCCATGGGACCCTGCATCCATCCGATGACCTTCCCATCGGCTAAATACTCGGCTACCCGGCGGAAAAGAGCCGGATCCTCCACCCGCTCATACCGGGCATCGAGTTGTTTGAGGCTGCCTTCAATCTCCTCGTTGGAAAAGTGGGGGCCCAAATAACTCCCCCGCATCGCATCACCCTTCCCCTGACATGTCCGGGGCTGGTTAAGATAGTGATAATGCACATTCAAGGCAGCACCCAACGCACTCCCCGCATCGCCTGCTGCCGGCTGAATCCAAAGACCTTGAAAGGGCCCTTCCCGCAGAACCCTGCCGTTCCCGACACAATTCAAGGCCACCCCTCCGGAAAGACAAAGATTGGGAATGCCCGTTTCCCGATGAAGACTGTTAGCCAAACGGAGCATGACCATTTCGGTGACCTCTTGTACCGACCGGGCCAGATCCATTTCCCGCTGGGTGAGGGCACTTTCCGGTTGACGCGGAGGGCCGCCAAATATGGCGTCAAATTTTTTGTTGGTCATCCGCAATCCGGTACAGTAATCAAAATAGTCCATATTGAGGCGAAAGGTGCCATCCGGCTTCACATCCACCACATTATCCAAGATCGTTTTCACATACTTGGGTTCTCCATAGGGAGCTAGCCCCATGACTTTATACTCCCCGGAATTCACCTTAAAGCCGGTATAGTATGTGAAGGCGGAATACAACAGCCCGATGGAATGAGGAAAGGGGATTTCCCAAAGAGGGGTTAATTGATTGCCCCGCCCGACCCAGGCTGAGGTCGTCGCCCATTCCCCCACGCCGTCCATACACAAGACAACGGCCTCATCATAAGGAGAAGGGAAAAAAGCCGCGGCCGCATGAGATTCATGGTGCTCACCGAACAACAGTGGCGGCAAGATCTCCTTTTTTTCGAGACTGCCAACCTGACGGAAGGCCTTTTCAAGCAGATTCCGTAAGAAAAGCTTTTCTTTGATCCAGACAGGAATGGCAGTCAGAAACGATCCTAGTCCCTTCGGAGCATAGGACAAATAGGTTTCCAGCAGGCGTTCAAATTTCACGAAGGGTTTATCATAAAACACCAGATAGTCGACGTCGCGAATTCCAACCCCGCCTTGTCGCAGACAAAATTCCACTGCCTGATGGGGGAACCCGGCATCATGTTTCTTCCTGGTAAACCGTTCTTCCTGGGCGGCCGCCACAATCCCCCCATTCTGCACCAGACAGGCCGCGCTATCGTGATAGTAGGCTGATACCCCAAGTATTGAGGTCACTTTGCCATTTGGCTTTGTCATATTTTCCTTAGGAATGATGGCCTTCTCTTGCCATATGGACTGGGGTATTCACGCAGAAACCCTCTACCCCCTGCCTTTTCGGTGAAGATGAAAAAGAACTTGAAAACCTTTTTTTCGCTGCTTTCCATTCTATCGA
>JAOUGQ010000366.1 GCA_029865515.1 Nitrospirota bacterium | reverse complement strand
CCATCACAACATGTCCGCGCTTTTCCATTCCTTCCGCTTCCAGCAGCACCCGATATTCCTGTCCTCCTAGTCCCATAGAAGATTCAGTGTGAAGAATTCGCATGAATTGGTGGTGACGGGAAGGAGTGGAGGCAGCATTCGACAGAGCCATTCGAAGGTTTCCAATATTACACGAGATGCTCTTGAGGTCTATCTTTTTGAATTTCCCACAACTTGGCGTATTTCACAAAGGTGTAATAAGCGTACAATATAGACAAAATTAACCCCGGCTTTCGATCAAAAATTCCCCCGCGAAAGACATACATCTTGAGGAAGGTAAATAACGGGCGAACAATCAACTGATGAACATGAAAGGTCCGACCCTCCCGATTCATGGCTTCCGCCCGCAAGGCGGTATACCGATCCATTTTGCGCCAATAGTGATCAATATCTCGAAAGGGGATCTGTTCCAGACTCGCATGAAGATACCCAAGGCTCCCCTTCAGCTCATACCCCTCATGAACCAAATCCTCTTGATACCGCATGTGTCCCTTATGAAAAAACTGAGGTTGCCGGTAATCAGGATACCAACCGCAATGCTTGATCCATCGCCCAAGAAAATAGTTTCTTCTGGGAACCAGATAGGCCTGCGCCGATGGCCCTTCCACAAGCAACCGTTCGATTTCTTCCTGTACCCCTGGAGTCACCCGCTCATCCGTATCCAGACTTAACACCCAATCATTCGTGGCATGAGTTAAGGCCTGGTTACGAAGAACCCCAAAACCCTGGAAGGGATAGTGAAAAACAGAGGACGTAAACTCACGGCAAATGTCCGTCGTCCCATCCGTGCTATGAGAATCGATCACAACTAATTCATCAACCCAATGAAGACTTTCCAGACATTTCCGCATATTGGGGGCATCATTATACGCAATCACCACAGCCGAAACTTTTTCTCGCGTTTTCTTTTCCGCCATACCGCTCTCTACCTCGACAGGCTCAAGGATCTATGATCCCATTCTTGAATGATGTTTCGAAAAAGAGATGTCGTCCTTTCGGCCTGATAAGCCCCTCAGTTTTATTTCGACCTCCCGCAGAAGATCCTCAACAGATATAGACTGCAAGCATTCCAGATAGTTGGGGTTCCGGCACCTGCGACTTCCACAGGGGCTACAGGGCAAATCCGTACGCAAGACCGTGTGGTGCTCCAATGGATAGGGACCGGTAGCTTGGGGATGAGTGGGACCAAAAATGGCGATCACAGAAGTCCCCACTCCCACCGCAAGGTGAAGGGGGGCAGAATCATTGCCAATGAACAATTGCATCCGTTTCAAGAGAAGAGGTAATTGCCGAAGAGGCAATCTTCCCACCAGATTGATAAGACCGCGAGAGGCGAGGAGATTAAATTCTTTGGCGGAAGAGATCTCTGATGGCCCACCCACTAACACAACCCGAACATTCGGCCACTGCGTCAATTCTGTGGCCAAATCCACAAACCGTTCAGGAGGCCAGGATTTAATCGCAGACCGTGTCCAGGGCGCCAGGGCGATGAGTTGTTCGTGGTCTTTGACCGCAGCGGCCTGAAGCATTGCATCAACGGCTAGACGATCAGCCGTTAAATGAGGCAGATGAAACACCGGGACTGAGGATTTTGCACCCAAAAATTCCGTTATCGCCAAATTTCGATCCACGGCATGGATTTCCAATAAGCGCCAGGCGCAAGGTTTATCCTCAGGAAGCGGCACGTAATCTGTATAGAACCATGTCGCCCCTTCCCTGGCTCGCGCAAAACCCACACGGGTCGTACCCCCCGTGATGGCCCCTAAGAGTCCAGACCGGAACAGCCCCTGGAAATCAACAACCAGATCAAACTGCCCGCTCCGGAGAGTCCGGATTATCTTCGGCCAATTCCTCAAGGAAAGATTCACAGCCAGGACTTCATCGATATCAGGGTTATCCTCTAAAATCGGGGCCCAGGCCTCTTTCACCAACCAGGTCAACCTGGCATGCGGGAACCGTTGACGCAGGGCCGCCACCGCTGGAAGGGCGTGGACAATATCACCCAACGAACTCAATTTAATCACCAGTATTCGCTGAGGAGTGATTTCCAAAAATGCCCCTAAAGACACACTAGCCCATCCACAAGACAAAGCATCCCAACCTCGCGCATCTTCTTTTCTTCATCATCATCCCGGCCCGATTCAGGTTACGCCCTTCATCAAATGTTGTTCAATCCAGTCCACTGCCTGAGCAAAGGTCTCTGCAACATGCTCGATTGCCACCTGTCCCTCATCTCTGGCCTGTAAGGCACCCTTACTATACGGACTCGTCATGACCAGCACCCCTGGAACCGCAACTTTTTGGGCTACCTCTAAATCACTTCGCTTATCTCCCACCAGATAACATTTAGACAAATCGAGAGAGAAGCGGTCAACGGCCTGATCAATCAATCCTCTTTTCGGCTTTCGACATCCACAATCATCCTGAGGAAGATGGGGACAAGAAAAAATGCCATCAATTCTAGCCCCGTAAGGCCGAATGAGCGCGGCCAACCGCCCATGAATGTTCGTCAAATCCTCCATGGTCATCATGCCACGACCGATTGCGGATTGATTGGTAACCATAAGCACCAGGACCCCTAATTGATTTAACCGGGCGATGGCCTGAGGGACTCCAGGAAACAAGACTAATTGGTCAGGAGAGGTGACGTACCCACTATCCTGGTTCAACGTGCCATCCCGGTCCACAAAGACGGCCGACCCTGGCCGGATGGAAAGACCTTTCATCCGACATGCCCTCTGATACGACCTGTTTGCAAATATCCTGGCGTAATCCTGATTTGAGACAGGGCGACCTCCACAACCTGCTCAACAGAAACTTGGGTCATACAACGATGATCAATGGGACATGCCCGTAATAAACAAGGGGCGCACCGGACGTCAGACTTGACCACTCCCTTTGATTGCCCATGGGGACCTGTCGTACATGGATCAGTCGATCCAAAAACCGCCGCGACCGGCACGCCAAGAGCCTGTGCCACATGCATGGGACCCGTGTCATTAGTCACTAACACCGAGCAGCACGACAAGACGCCCATTAATTCTTGAATTGTGGTCTTTCCCGACAAGACAATCGGCTTAAACCGCATCCGCCGGGCAATAGTCTGCCCGAGAACCTCTTCACCTTTTCCTCCAATCAGCACACACCGGGCAGGAGGAGCTCCAGAACGTTCTCCT
>JAOUGQ010000365.1 GCA_029865515.1 Nitrospirota bacterium | reverse complement strand
GCCCAGGTCCTTTCCATTCAATCTGCTGATTCGTTTTCCATCCGCCTGCCTTCGGGAAAAACATTCAATGCGTCAGGCCAAGTGACTGTTCGAGTTCAAGGGGCCGGTCTCCTCCTCAATGATCGGACCGTGGTTGAGCCGCATGTGTGGGTTGAAGGATCACCAGGAACCTATCAGGTACGGGTGTGGATGGAGGCTGGAAAGGTTGACCTCCGTGATGCAAGTCAGGAATGGGTGGTTCGCGGACCGCTTGAAATTCAATCGTCTGCCTCCGGTTTAGCCCTGATTAACTGGATTGATCTTGAAGCCTACGTGGCAGGGGTTGTCTCAGGGGAAGTCGGGGCCAAGTGGCCGATTGAAGCCTTGAAAGCCCAAGCCGTGGCAGCGAGAACCTATGTGTTATACAAGAAAGTCGAAAGCCAATTACAACCATTTGATGTCGTGGCCGGTGTGCAAGATCAAGTCTATCATGGCCATTCGGTCCGAGCTGAGTCCGTGCTCGAAGCGGTTGCCTCCACCAGGGGCCAAGTGGTGACTTTTGACAATCGCCCCATTTTTGCGGCCTATTCGTCGACGGCGGCTGGTCCGACCGAGGATGCTTTGTTTGTCTGGGCATTGGATCTTCCCTATCTCAAAGGTGTCGACTGTCCGTTTGACGAGCAAGCCCCACGGTATGATTGGCGAACATCGTTTACCTTCGACTATCTGGAGCAGCAATTGCGCAAAGAGGGGTATAGCGTGGGCAAGGTGGCGACCTTGACGCCCTATACGTTCACGCCATCGGGCCGGGTTGATCGTGTGCGCCTGCTCCATTCCCGTGGAGAGATTATTCTGCGGGGGCAGGACTTGCGACGGGTGGTGGGGTACTCAAAAATTTTCAGCACTCAATTTTCCATCGAATCATTCGGGCCTGAAGTCGTGGTGGTCGGTCATGGGGCAGGGCATGCCGTGGGGATGTGCCAGTGGGGTATGCGCGAGATGGCTGAATTAGGGTATGACTACCAATCGATTGTCCGGCATTATTATCCCGGCACGACGCTTCTCCCGATTGAACGCGTGATCCTGACCGCGGCTGACTGACGCTCCCTCCCCCTGCCTGGTGATGCACCTCTCGGATTTCAACTTTCCATTTGACCAGACGCTAGTCGCGAAGCACCCGGTTCACCCGCGGGATCATGCTCGCTTGTTAGTGCTGACCCGTCCATCCGGAGCCCTTTCCGATCGGCAAGTCAAAGATCTCCCGGATATTTTACGACCCGGGGATTTACTTGTGGTCAACAACACCAAAGTCATTCCGGCCCGCCTATGGGCGAAAAAAGTGCCAAGTGGCGGCCGGGTGGAATTGATGTTTGTCAAAGGGGTTGGTGAGGCGCATGCCGAGGTCCTGATGAAGGGGCGAGTGGGAGTTGGGCAGGTTATTGAATGTGAAGGGGGCGCTCGGGCACAGGTCGTGGAAAAAGAGCCCGGGCGAACGGTGATTCATTGGCTGGGACCTGGTCTCTTGAGGGATTGGTTGCTCGCCCATGGAGAAATTCCGCTTCCCCCCTATTTGAAACGCCAGCCGGTTTCACGTGATCAAGAGGATTATCAAACCGTCTTTGCCAAAGAGGAGGGCGCCATTGCTGCACCAACCGCCGGCTTGCATTTTACCCCGCAATTGATCACGCAATTGGCAGAGAAGGGAATCGGGATGGCCACGGTCACCTTGCATGTTGGACCAGGAACGTTTCAGCCTGTTAAGACGACGGACGTGGAGCGCCACATCATGCATCCCGAGTGGTATGAGGTGTCCGGGGAAACCGCCAGGATTATTCGTGAGGTCCGGCAGCGAGGCGGGAGAATTGTGGCCGTTGGAACCACCGTGGCACGAAGTCTCGAGTCAGCAATTGATGAGAAAGGTCAGCTAAGCCGATGTTCAGGAGAAACCCGCCTCTTTATCCTGCCGGGTTTTCAATTCCAGGTCGTCAATGTCCTTCTGACCAATTTCCACTTTCCCGAAACGACACTCTTAATGTTGGTTTCGGCATTTGCGGGATTAAAGGAGGCCCGGATGGCCTATGAGCATGCCGTACGCGAACGCTATCGCTTCTACAGTTACGGTGATGCCATGCTCATTCAGTAATCAATGGTTTTTCAGGAGTTGCCAGGATTCCCGAGAGGCGGGCTCTCATTGATTATCCTATGCCCTGCAAGGATGGGGCTTATTGACGGCAAAAAAGGATGAGATGCATGCCTCTGCGCTCAAATTGCCGAAACAGCCCCTTACAGGAGAGTGAGGGAGGAAAGAGATCGTCACAGCAAGCCTTGAAAAGGCTTCTTACAGCAGTTCCTCGTGAATTGTCACGTCGCCACGCGCTCGAAGAGCCGTTTGGAAGGCTTGCATGGCCCGTTGTTTCTTTTGAATGACGAATTGCATTCGAATCTGTTCTAAGACTGTCGGGTCTGGCTCGGCCCCCTCAAGTGTTTGGCGGGCGGCCAGGTCCTTGACTTCCTTCATTTCGGCAGGGGTGAGAGTTGTCGCTTCAGCGACCAGCAGTCTGGCCTTTTCCGCCAGTAACTCGTTGTGGCGTTGCTGTTCATATTGATGAGGCTTCATCCGATTGGCAGCCAGGAGTCGCTGATAATATTCCGTGTCGAAGGCTCCATCTTTTTGGAAGTCTTTCTGTTTGACAATGGCATCGTGCAGTTCCTGGGGAGAAACAGCCAAATTCAATTCATTAGCCAGCAATTGCCATGACTTGGTGCCGACCAATCCCTCTATGGCGAGCTGTTGGATCGTCTCTTCTTTGATATCTTCTTGTTTAAGTTGGTCGCGGTAGAAGCGGAAATAGCCTTGTTTGGTCCGGAGATATTCCTCCTTCGTGACTTTATAGGGACCGACGGTCGCCACGGCATTCGGTTGGGAGGATTCGTATCCATACCAACCCATCCCGATCACAAAGGTGACGGCAATAGCCAGAATGAGTCCCTTAAGAATCCAGGGATATTTAGCAGACCCCTCTCGAATAATTCGAATCATATGTCCTGCCTCCTCAAGAAATCTTCGATAACTAAAAAGAAATTTTACGGGCCGGCAACGGGAAAGGCAAGTGAGGCACCCCTGCGAATTGAGATCTTTACATCAGAAAGTCGGCATGGTAAAGCAACGGACTGGGAGTACCCAAAAGACCTGTTGAAGTTTTTATGGTGATTTTCTCATCCATGAGTCCTGTGGATT
>JAOUGQ010000364.1 GCA_029865515.1 Nitrospirota bacterium | reverse complement strand
CCCACTCTTTTGGCAATACTCTGTTGCCCAGAGACCAAACAAGAGGTATGTCTGTTGGAGTCAGCGGTCGTTGAACGACTGAATCAACGGATTTCAAAAGGAGAATTAAAGGCGAAGGGGGGACAACCTGTTACTGAAAAAATTGACGGAGGCCTTCTTCGAAAAGATAAAACCGTGGCCTATCCCATCCGTGATCAAATTCCTATTATGCTTATCGAAGAGGGCATTCTTGTGGAGGAATCGGATCTTTCCCCCGCATAAAAACCCCCATTACTCAACACTACAGAGAACCGAGAGAACAAGCGGGGAATTACTGCCTAGAGTTGCGATCATGAGCCTTGCGTATTTCTATTGCCTTTCATGACCCACCATATGGAGCGACCAATCTGTACCACAACATAAATAAATACACCAAAAAAAATCCCGTAATATCCGTACGATTCAGTCGGCCAATCTTGTCCTCCATGCAATAGAAAACCCAACGCCACATGGGCTCCTAACCCTAAACTCAGGGCTAACACAATCCACTCACGGACCATTGTTTTTCTCGACAATCCCATGTTGGCAAAAATACTGCGAAAGAGTTGGGACCACTCAAATACTGGTCCCAAAATAAGGGGCAGGCAATTATACCGGGCTTTTCGTTGACTCAATTTCCGTGGCCGTGATCAAACTACCGAGGTAATCACTAACGAAAAGTAAAGCTTCTTCCCTCCCATCAGCACGCCGTCCTTTTTCCCTCCGTTGGATAGAGAGTTCATGTTCCAGGTCGGATTTGACGTCCCCTAACAATTTCTGAAGGGAGGCAGTGGTTAAATTCATATCCACATCCTCCAATTCTTGACACCGATCTAAGACCCAATTGAGCCCCTCTACTCGACCAAAATACCTTTCTTGTTCACCTGCATCGATTCGCCCCATGGTTGAAGCAAATGCTTGCGCCTCATATATCAGATTATAAAAACTTGCCACAGCCCGATGTAAAATTGAATTCATTATCCGTTCCTCACAAAAAATTGTTGTACCCTTCATTCGATTATATACTGCTACCCATGATCCTTCTAGGATTTTTTCATTTTAATTTCATCATGAGAATCCATTTGCCTGGCACTACGTTGTTTTCACGTAAATAATAAAGGATGAAATTCCGCCATAAACCCATAATATAATGGAGCAAATTGTTTCAAACTGCCTGGGCTATTTTCCTTGAGCCTTTTGAAGAAAAAAACTTGATGAATTGGCTCCATTTTCCCCAAAAGTTTCCCCAATTGGGCCATAGAAAACTTCCCTTGCGGTACACTCAGGACATAATGGACTAATCGTTCAACAAATTGATGCATAATATAATCACTATTCAAATAGTGGTTCGGAATTTCTCCATTTTCAATAATTTCCCCAAAGGAAACTGCTTGTGCAGAAAATGGAATATCTTCAACAGCTTTGGAAAAATTAGTCACGCTTGTTGAAAACCCTGGCATGGTGGAACTATTAAAGAAACCAACATTTTCAATTAGTTAAAACATGATTGTATCAGGGGTTTATCCGAATTCAAAACAATTTTTAAGTATTTCTTAACAAAAAATAATTATGAAGTCCCTGGACTGGAAAATTAAAATCCGTGGTTTTCATATTAATTATTCATAATTGTGGACATTTTGAGGTACATGTGTATTAGGCCGTATCAGGGTTAAAATCCAAAAAGCCACCAATGAGAACAATCACGGTGCGCATGGTTTATTCAGGAAGGTGTAGCCTTGTGCCCGGAGGTTGTCCGTATTCGGTTCAAAGATCTGGAGTCTGGCAAAGTCCTAATCTTCCCTCCCACCAACCTCTTTGGTCGACCAGCAGTTACCATCTGAGCCCTGCACAAGCCTCCCTGTGGCGTCGATTTATTTTGCAATTGGATCAAGCAGGCTCTGCGAATCAAACAGTTCTCGGGGACATCTCAGAGCATGTCGGGAAGGTGCGGATATGGACCGCCGTGTCGGTTTGTGTGCGGTTGGTAATCGGCAAGGGACATTTCACGCTGAATGCGGAACTCTACACTTTACTAAAGATTTTTTCGGTGACCCTGTTCGAGAAAACCCATTTAAATCCAAAATTTCTCGACAACAACACCGGTGGTAAAGAGGAGATGCGTTGGACCCAATTGAATTTATTTCTTTCTTAACCGGAAAGCAGTTTTAAGAAGTATTTTTCTGGCTTAACAAATTACCGATTCTTTATTGTGATCAATTAAAATTTTTCTTAGAGAAAGCGGATGGGCCTCGAGGGAATTTCCCTTCCTTTCAAACAGTAATCTCTTTGAGGACCATCTCTTTAATTTCAATCATTACCTTATAACCAAGTATCTGCCCAGCAACAAAGAGAGTGGAGGGGCGCAGGGTAAGCCCCATCATGAGGATCCTTGCGAAGACCGGGCCCTCCGCAACAAAAAAAAGCAGGGAGCGAGGCACCTCGCTCCCTGCTTTTCCAACCCCGCTTGGGATCGACCGATTACAGCCAGTTCACCCGTTCGGCGGGGCGAATGTAAATCGGCTCTTCCACTTGCTGCCGGACCGCTTCCTTGCCCGACTTGTTGAACCCCAACACCGTGTCGTTGTACATCTCAAACTTCCGACCATGGATTTGGGTTTCAAACACTTTCGGCCCAGGAATGACGTCATACCGGAAGATGATTTGTTGGCTCGCTCGCCACAACTGCAGCACCGCCAACAATTCCCGGCTCGGCACTAAATACTTCTCAATGGCGTTGTCCACGCCCGGCCCAAACATCTGCCGGATGTAGCCCCGCGGCGCCTGGCGCGGCGGAATGTAATACCCGTTGGGTTCCGTGCCCCATTGCGGATACAGCGGCAAGGCCACTTGTTCCACCCGGATGGCATAGTACAACGGATTCCAGCGATCTTCCGCCCACAACCCGTCATCGCCCACCTTGACCAGCCCTTGCAGCCGGATTTTCCCCACACACGCCGCCATACATCGCGTTTCCATGGGCTCCCCCCCGGTTAAGGGGTCTTTGCCCTCCACCCGCGGATAGCAGGCAATACACTTTTCCGACACCCGGGTCGTGCCCCGGTACATCGGCTTTTTGAAGGGGCATTGCTCCACGCACTTCTTATACCCCCGGCACCGGTTCTGGTCGATCAACACGATGCCATCTTCCGGCCGTTTGTAGATGGCCTTCCGCGGACAGGCGGCCAAACAACCCGGATAGGTGCAGTG
>JAOUGQ010000079.1 GCA_029865515.1 Nitrospirota bacterium | reverse complement strand
CCGGCTCAGTGCGTCCTGAAGAATGAATTGTTTTTGCAGTAACTGTTCTTCATACCGCAGATGCTGCAGTTGACAGCCGCCGCACCGACCCACCAGCGGGCATACCGGAACGATTCGGGTAGGAGCGGCTTCCCGGACCTCCAGAACCTTCCCGTAATGCACTCCCCTTCGACGCGCCACAATTTCCACCAAAACGGTTTCTCCAGGAATGGCATCAGCACAGAACACTACCTGGCCGTTCCACCGGGCAAGGCCCAGTCCCCCAGCCACAAGTTTCTCAATTTGAAGGAGAAACGAGGAACCGGGTTGCAGCGATTCAGACGATGGAGGAGATGTATTGGGGTTAATGTTCAGGGCGGAGCTCAACATGAAGCAGTTTAATTTTTCGATGTAAGTGACTGCGCTCAATCTTTAATTCATCAGCGGTTTTAGACACATTCCAATTATTCTCTCTGAGCTTTCGGGAAATGACTTCCCGTTCAAAGGCATTTCGGGCCTCCCGGAGCGAATCATAATTGGTTCCCACGGAAAGAGCTGGAACTCCCGTTGGCGCCCGCCCCTGCAGGAACATTTCGACATCCGGTCCATCAATCACCGGTTTTGGCACCATGATTAACAATCGCTCGATCAAATTCCGAAGTTCCCGAATATTTCCCGGCCAATCATGCCGTTGCAAGGCTTCCATGCCTTGCGGACTGAACTCTTTTGGTTTCATCCCCTGTTCTTCAGAATGCAGGCGCAAAAAATGCTGGGCCAATTCAGGGATATCGTCTCGTCGCTCCTTGAGGGTCGGCACGACAATGGGTAGGACATTTAACCGGTAATACAAATCTTCACGAAAATTTCCTTTTCCAATCTCCTCCGCCAAATCTTTATTGGATGCGGCAATCACCCGGACCTGTACATTGATCAGTTTTGTCCCGCCAACCCGGGTGAATTGTTGTTCTTGAAGGGCACGTAACACCTTGGCTTGCGTAGCCAGACTCATATCGCCAATTTCATCTAAAAACAGGGTTCCCCCGTCCGCCAGCTCGAACTTGCCACGCTTCATGGAACTGGCACCACTAAAGGCTCCCTTTTCGTGACCGAATAACTCACTCTCGATCAGCGTTTCCGGAATAGCCGCGCAATTAATTTCAACAAATGATCGATTGTGCCGAGGGCTCTGCAAATGAATCGCGCGGGCCACAAGTTCTTTCCCCGTCCCGTTCGCACCGGAAATCAACACACGACTATTGGCCGGAGCTGCCATCGCAATCATCTCTCGAAGCCGCTGCATGGCCGGTGAAGAACCCACTAATTCAAATCGCCGCTCAACCTGAATCCTCAGGCTGAGGTTTTCCTCTTCCAGCTTGCGCTGGTGCAACGCATTGCGCACCAGAATGGTGACTTTTTCTAAATCTAGTGGCTTTTCCAAATAATCATACGCGCCCAATTTGGTGGCTTTGACCGCAGTTTCAATGGATCCATGACCGGACATCATGACGACTAAGATGTTGGGGAACTGGGCACGCAACCGCTTCAACGTCTCCAATCCATCCATTTCCGGCATCCAGATATCCAGAATCACCAGGTCCGGGGACTCACTTCGGACAACCTTGAGGGCCTCAAGTCCGCTTTTCGCCACGAGCACTTGATAGCCTTCATCCTCAAGGATACTACTCAGGGTATTCAGAATGGCTGGTTCGTCATCAATTAGACAAATTGTCTCTGCCACAATACGCCCTCCATCAGGTGTGTGAAGATTGATCTGTCACGTGTGTGCTCCCACGGGACGACCATTCCTTGAGAAAAGACCATCCAGCCACTGACGGTCCCCTCTCCTATAACGGTAGTTCAAATGTAAACAATGCACCTTGTGGATGATTATTTTCAGCATGGATGGTGCCATTGTGATCGGAGATAATGCGATGCACAATGGCCAATCCCAAACCTGTTCCCGTTCGCTTTTTTGAAAAGTAGGGTACAAACAACATTTTGTGATCTTCCGGTTGAATACCCAAGCCTTCATCTGCCACCCGCACCACTGCCCGATGCCGTCTCCAATCACACTCAGTCGTCACCCAAAGCCGCCCCTGATCATTCATGGCTTGAATGGCGTTATCAAACAGATTGACAAACACCCGGTGCATCTGCTCAGGGTCACAAGTCAAGGAAGGAAGGCCTTCATCAAATTGGACAATAAATTCAATGTCCCGATGACCTCCGGTATACAGGGAAATCACTTTTTGAATAATGTCATGAAGCGATTCCTTCCGCATTTGAGGAAGTGGCATACGGGCATATTTCGAAAACTCGTCCACCATGCTCTTTAACCGGGTGACTTCGCTGATGATGACGCCGGTGGCTTGATCAAAAATTTCTTCAAATCCCGAGGACTTTTCTGAAAACTTTTTCCGCAGCCGTTGGGCGGACAGTTGAATCGGCGTTAACGGATTTTTGATTTCGTGGGCAATGCGTTGTGCCACTTCCTGCCAGGCCGCGGTTTTCTGTGCCTTAATGAATTCCGTCCGATCTTCAAAGACAAACACGAAGCCCAGATCCTGACCCGCATCGTTCTGCATTCTGGAAATATTAAGACCCAAGGTCAAGAGTCGCCCATTGGGTGTTTCCATCTGCCCTTCCATCGACACGCTATCGGTCTGTTCCACAAGCATCTGATCATAGGCCTTTTGAAACAAATGCAGGCTAAACGCCTTAAACGCTTCATAGACAGGACGCCCGCGTAATTCCTCCCCCTTCACCCCGATGATGCGTTCGGCCGAGGGGTTGAAGGTGGTAATCAGGCCAGCCATATCGATTGACAACACCCCCGCAGCAATTGTTTCCACGACGGCTTCCGTGTAGGCACGCCGTTGATCAATCTCAACATTGGACCGCACCAGAGACATATTCACTTCTTCCAAGCGGGATTTACTGGTACGGAGATCGGCGGTCATCCGGTTAAACGACTGGACCAGAGTTCCGATCTCATCAGTGGCTTTGACGTCGATTTTAACATCTAAGTTGCCTTTGGCTACCGCTTCCGTTCCCTCAGCCAGCCGTTGAATGGGCACCGTAATCCCTCGGGCGACATAAAACCCGAACCAGGTGGCCCCAAATAAAATAAGCACGGTCACCACCGCCACAAAAAGATATGCTCCACCTTTGATGGGATTTTTCATGGATTTGATCTGCCGATATTCCTCAAATTGCTTGGCAATCCCATCCATTTTCATTAACAAGGCCTCCGGCACATAGGAGGACACCACCACGACTCCAAGCACTCGATCGGTTTGGCCATTTCCCCTAATCGGAGCAGCCGCCCGAATGAGTCGGCCTACTGGAGCCTCCTGGGCCGAAGACAACGGGTTACCCGTGTCCAACACCTGCAACACCAGTTGCCCGACAGGCAGGCTCAAGACCGCATCAGACAACTTGGGATCCATCATCCGTGCCAGCGTTTCCATCTTGGGCGAAAAGACTTCTACACCCGCTAAATGATATTCATGCTGCATGCGAGCCATGATGGCTTTCAATAATTCCCGATGTTCCGGTTTCAAGATATCTTCACGGAAAATTTCCTTGCTGATGGCGCGTGCGGTATCCGCCGCTAATGCCTCCCGTTCTTCCTGATATAAATGGGCAACTTCTTCAGAGTCCCGCAACACGTGCATGACCTGATCATTAAACCAGACATCGATAACTTCACTGATGACTCCGCTGGCCACCAGAGCGAGTAACACCGTTGGAATCAGCGCAAACCCGATAAAGGCCGCGACCAATTTCGACCGGAACCCCGAACCCATCAGCCTATGGCGTTTTTCGAAAAATGCCCTAATTAAATTTCGCGACAATAAGAGTGTGAGGGCGACCAAGCCCACACTATCCAGGTACACAAGAAAAAGCACCAGGGCATAACTGGGACTGGGAAGAATCGAATCCGGCTGAAGCGGGCCTGATAAGCCATACCGGGCGTAATAGGCGGTAAGAGCCAGGCAAGGCAGCAAGAAAACCAGGACAATCCAGACAGGAGTAGAATGATGCCGTTTCTGTTTAGCTGAAGAAATCCGGGGTTCAGAACTGGACTCACTGGTCGCAGGGGTTGGTAACGTGCGGGGGAACTTTCGGGAGTCAGTGAGTTGTTCAGAGATAAGGTTCACGGCGTGTAAGCAGGATATTTTCCACCAAGAGCCATGGCAATAGAGTCATTATTGACGAAGTTCGGATACTTCGCAAGGCGCAACCAGGCACCTTATCGAGGTATCAGCAAATTTGAGTACGGCCGGAATGAAAAAAGGCGTCTGGAAGGTGGTGGGTTTGGAGAGTGTCCACCACTGATTAAGGAGATACCGTATTTCCCTTGCCTGACGTTAAGCTGACATATTTCATCCGCAAGGTATATAGCATATCTCCTAAAACGGACGATTCTTCAGACGAGAGATTGCTCTTGGTTTTTTCTTCCAGCATGGACAAGATATCAATAATTTCCTTGGCTTGCGGAAGACTCATGGGGGGGGCTGGCTGCTGAGGATCCAAAGTCTCTCCCATCAGCATGAGAGAAGAGGTGCCTAACGAAAAGACAAAAGAAGAAAAGGACAGTGGGGGATGAGGATGAGATGATTCCGGTGAGGAATCGGCTTCAGGCGTTGAGGCCTTCGAAGCGGGGGAGCGGGAGGCCTCGGGTTCCGATTTCCCGCGTTTATCCCGGACTACAAATCCTCGTTCTTCTTCGCTCATAGAGACACCTCCTAATAGAAGGAAAACATTATCATTAACATACGGTCCCTATCAAGAATCAAGTCCTTACAGAGAGTGAGAAAACGGGTATAATGCATCCTCATCAGATCACATTTTCGACTTGTTCATGAACCAACCAAACCGACCATCGGCAGAATCTTCACCTCCTGCTCCCAATGCAAAATCCCTCACGGATTTAGTGGCGATTATGTCACGATTGCGAGGGCCTGGTGGCTGCCCTTGGGACCGGGAACAAACCAGCCAATCCTTAAAGCCGTATCTTCTCGAGGAAGTCTATGAGGTCCTGGAAGCTATCGATGCTGGAGCGACTTCCGCTCTGAAAGAAGAATTGGGAGACCTGTTGCTTCAGATACTGTTCCACGCACAGATTGCTTCAGAACAGAACCAATTTTCATTCGATGAGGTGGTCAAAGATTTGGCCGATAAACTCATTCGGCGCCATCCCCATGTGTTTCACCAAACCGGTGACGTTTCCTCTATCACGACATCCGCAGACGTCAATCGTCAATGGGATCAACTGAAACAGCAAGAAAAATCAACCGGAGAGGGACCACCATCCTTGTTACAGGGCATTCCCAAAATTTCTCCCGCCCTTCAGCGGGCCTTTCAAGTCCAAAAACGGGCCTCCCGTGGGGGATTTGATTGGGCGTCCATTGAGCCGGCCCTCGAAAAATTCAAAGAAGAATTAGATGAATTGTATTCCGCAACTGCTGAAGCCATTCAACCAACTTCCGATAGCGCCCTTCCTCAGCAGGACCTCAACAATCAAGAAAATATCGAAGCAGAATTGGGCGATGTGTTTTTTGCGTTAGTCAACGTCGCCAGATTTCTTCGAGTCAATCCTGAGGAAGCTCTGCGACGGGCCACTAACAAGTTCATGGCCAGATTTCATTTCGTCGAATCGCAGGCGGCATCGGAAGGGAAAGGGCTCAGCGATTACACGCTGTCTCAACTCGACAAATGGTGGGAAGCGGCCAAACAGCAGGAACGTCAATCATCCCCTCCCTCCGATAGAATCGAAGGAACGCCGACGTGAGCGAAGAAGAACCGACCGAAGGTCGACGGGTAGGCATCCACCCCCTTGTCGTGCTGTTTGGAGTGATCTTGGGGCTCTGGATATTTATTACTCTGATCATTCCCAAATCAAAAAATACGCCTACCCAGGGAACCGGATCGACACCGAATGCACAGGTGCCACTCCCCAACATCGTATCGACGGATCTCATCCCTACCTTTGAAGCGACAGGGACTGTTGCGGACATGAATGCCATCACCCTTCTCGTTCCCCCTGCCACGACGGATAGCCAGGTGGTGGCCCTGCTGCAATATTTACAAAAGGCCCGTCTAGACAAATCCCTGGGAACCATTCTGCCGCCTACGACACCGGAAGATAAACTCGGAGAATTCGCGATTGCCGATATCTATATTTTTTCTGAAGAACAATACGGGGTGACTGAATCCGCGAAGGCTCTAGGACGTGGGGCTCATGCTCCTGGAGAGTTTTATCCCAGCTCTATTCCTTATGAAGTGGCCATGGAGCATGTCCGTGGGCACTATGCCATTGACCTGTACAACAAAAACTCTCCCGAGCGCGCCTCCCTGGGATTCGGAGAAGATGCCACCGGCGTCTATTCAAAACGCTACCAGCGCGTATTTTAGGTTTATCCGGTGCAAGGACATCGAGGAATGGGATTCCGACTTCTGCCAAGCCTTCCCCGGAACGGTCACTCCGGTCTCAAATGCCTATTTGGTCTTTGATTGTCTTCCGAAGGGCATGCTGTTCAGCCTTCATCCACTGATCCAGTTGACCAAATAGAGGCATAAGGTCATCCATGAATGGCCCCACCATGACATCCCGTCGGTCGGCCAACAACCCATCGGCATCAGCAATTTCCAGTTTTTTATCCGCAATGGCCCGTAGAAGAATTTGATTGATCCGAAGTTGTTGCCCGGCTGATCCTCCGGCAATGGCCAGGACCGAATGTTTTAAATAATCCAGTTCCAGCTCAATCGACACCTTCACTCTCACGCCCTGTGGAGTGGCCCAATCGGGTCGCTGGACGGAATAATCATAGGAAAAGGCCGACTCTCGTGGCTCCCGATAGGGCCCCATCACATTCAAGACAATTAAATCGGATGACATCGTACTTTTTCCTCAAAGAACTATGACTGAGCGGATGAAGACATCGTGGTGGTGGAATTAGAAAGCGTCTTTGATTTTGACGATATTTGAATGAGTGCCCCCATTTGGTCCCCTTCCACAGGACCAGGCCACCCTTGCAATCCATTTTTGAGAAAATAGACATTGGCATAATTCTGTCGACTTAGAAAATCGCAGGCTAAGCGACTTCGATCACCACCGGCGCAATAGACCAAGATTTTTTTGGCTTCAGCAGGGATCTCCGTTCCGTGCCGCATCTCTAATTCCTCCACTGGAATTAATGTGGCTCCCGGGATCCTCCGTTTGGCAAATTCGGCGTTGGTGCGGACATCCAACAAGAATACACTTTGACCGGCAGAAGGTGGTGTCAGCAACTGGACAGCATCAGGTCCGGAAATCTCATGATACAGTTGCCCGCTTCTAATCAATAAATCCGAGACATATTGGCCGCGAGCCAAGAGTGCCGTATGGATCCGCAAAGGCTCAACGGCCGATTCAATCGTTCGGGGAAGAGCGTTCAATTTTTGCTCGATGTAATACTGCTCCCGCTTCACGCCTGAGAGCTCTCGATGTAGTCGCCGGGTAGACCACAGCGCCACTCCCGCGATAACCAGGCTGACTCCTCCGACGAGAAATCCTAATCCATCCATCTGAGCAATCCTTCGATTTCTGGAAGAAACTGACGTTCTGCGCAAGCACCACAGCAGGGAATAGTCATCTCTGGTCCATTCCGTTCAGGGAATATTCATTGTTCTTCTTCAAGACGAACGGCTCCCCCGTTTCCGACGCAAGTGACCCCCTCGTTACTGATGGATATGTAAAAAACAGAAAACCACTGTGAAGAAAAACGACAAGCGGGAATTGATAACTGGTCGGGGCGAGAGGATTTGAACCTCCGACCCCCGCGTCCCGAACGCGGTGCGCTACCGGGCTGCGCTACGCCCCGATCACTAGGAAACCCTAATTTGAAAAAGGTAGAGGCTCATACGACAACCCGTGGGCTTCAGCGACGACTGGGCATGTCAATCGACCCTTAAACACGCTCAATCCTTTTCGTAACCCTGAATGGCTTCGAAGAGCCTGTTCCAATCCTTCTTCGACCAGCTGGACTATAAAAGGTAACGTGGCGTTGGTCAAGGCTAAAGTCGACGTATGGGGCACAATTCCTGGAATATTTGCTACCGCATAATGCAGGACCCCATCAACCGCAAATACCGGGTCGGTATGCGTAGTCGGGCGAGTGGTCTCCGAGCACCCACCTTGATCAACCGATACATCGACAAGAACCGATCCCGGTTTCATGTCAGAAACCATAGCCCTCGTGATTACCCGAGGCGTACGGGCCGCAGGGAGATAGACTGCCCCAATCACTAGATCTGCACCAGCGAGATAGTGGTGAATCATCGACTGACTTGAAGCGACGGTCACAAGGCGACCTTGATATTGATCATCCAAAGTGCGTAACTGCCAAAGATCAAGACTCAAGACCGTGACTTGGGCTCCCATCCCCATCGCAATCTTTACGGCAGAAGCTCCCACAACCCCCGAACCCAGAACGACGACCTCTGCTGGTGGAACGCCGGGCACTCCACCCAACAATACCCCGGAACCTCCGTTCAGCTTTTCTAAAAAGTGGGCACCGATTTGAACTGACATTCGTCCGGCAATTTCACTCATGGGTCGCAAGAGGGGGAATTGCCCTTTGGCATCTTCGGTGGTTTCGTAGGCGATGGCCGCACACTCAATTCCCAGCAGGGCTTCCGTCAGAGCTTTGGATGCCGCCAAATGCAGATACGTAAAGACCACATGATCTTTTCTGAGGAAAGGCCACTCCTCAGGCTGTGGCTCTTTCACCTTCACAATCAGTTGAGCCTCTCCATACGTTTCTTGCGCCGTTGGAGCCAGAACGGCTCCAGCGTGCCGATAAACCTCATCTCCGAACCCACTCCCCTCGCCGGCTCCCTGTTGGACGACCACCCGATGCCCACGACCACACAATTCCTGAACACCATGGGGAGTCAGCGCCACACGAAATTCATGATCTTTGATTTCTTTTGGTACACCAATCACCATACGTAACCTCTTATCCTCTCTGTCTCTCTGTGTGACGCTCGCACCCTCTTGAAGCGAGCAAGTTCGTTTCGTCCAATGAATATGAGGGATTCACCATCCATGTTCCCCCGAAGATCTAGACAGGTTCCAGAACCCTCAGGTAAGATCTGCTCATTGTTTTTCCTTCTCTTTTTCGGTCGTTTTTATCCATATTAAAGAATATGAGTAAATTTACCCATCATATTTTCGTTTGTATCAATGAGCGTCCCAAAGGAGACCCCCGAGGGTGTTGCGCCGCTTTGGGTTCTGTAGGGTTACATGCATTTTTTAAAAAGGAAGTTGAACGCCTAGGATTAAAGGGAATCGTCCGGGCAAACAAGGCCGGATGCTTAGACCAATGCGAATACGGACCAAGCGTGGTTATATACCCCGAAGGCGTATGGTATTGGGTGGGAAAAGAAGCCGATGTCACAGAAATCATGGAACGGCATATTGGTAAAGGGGAAATTGTGGAACGACTCCTGATGCCGGGGAAAAATGGTTCGCTTCCCATGGTCAAAGCCTAAGGCCTCGCTACTACGTCGCAGATTATTACCTCTAACCACTCCGGCTCCCAAATCCGGCAGGGTTAAATAAGAAAAACCTTCATCTTATGGGCAATGAAGAGAAATGGAAAGCCAACTTACGGAAAGTGGCATTTTTGAAATCCTTTCCGGGTTTACTCTCTTCCTGGGAACAGGGGGAAGGAGCCACCATTGAACAGGCACTCCCTATCCCCGAACATGCTCCGCATACGCTTCTTTTGTTATCCGAGGGCCGTTTTGTCGTCACGCCTCCCGTCCATGACGAACCCCAAATGGTGACTGCAGGGCTCTTGGCCGCCCGTGCGCATCTCGAACCTCTTCATGTCCGCGCGTTTGAAGAATATGATCATCTTGCACGCCTGGATCAGGAGGCCGGACGGATGGCCAGATTGGAAAATATTTTGAATGCCATTGATAATAATCTTGAGCGGATTCCTGAACTCAAATCCCGCATTCAGGAATTAGTCAACAAATGGGACATGGAGAGTCATCGACCACAATGAATATGCTTGAGATGTTTTCTCAAGGCCTCTTTGAAGGAGTCAACCCTATGATGGTGAGAAGAGACTACTTAGTCCGACATCCGGACCGTTGCACCCATAATGCGATCTGCATTCCAATTTGTCCAACGGGAGCCTGGCTCTCGACTCCTCCCTACAAATTTGATTCGTCACGGTGCATGGAATCGTGTCGACTCTGCCTGGATGCCTGTCCAACCCAAGCAATTTACGGCGTCTTCCGCAAAGGGGAAAAACTCCTCACACCCAAGCAAGAGTAATTCAAATAATCCGTTTTCTCCAATATCCCCAATAAGCAGTTCCCACAGTACCACAACCACCGGTCAGTCCGGTGGTGGCAACAATTCGATAGACCTCGCTTCGGGCAATCTTGATGGTCCGATCCGGACTCAGCACATGCGGAGAAACGGACAATTGCTGCAACGTGCGGATCCCGATTAAAATCGGCCACATGCAGGCTAAGCGAAGACGAATCTCCACTGGAGGGATGGCCATCGTATAGCGCCAGCCTTGATCTAGATGATCACGCGCCTCTTGAATCAATGTCCGGAAGAGGGGTCGAAACGCCTGAGCCGATGCTTCATCTAAGAGTTGATCGGGGCGAAGAGACACCTGATCCAGCAACACGGCTGGAATATAGCAGCGCCCATTCCGTAGATCTTTTGGCAAATCCCGAAGGATATTCACCATCTGCAACCCCTTCCCATACCGAATACCAAGAGGGATCATGCAGGATTGATCCCATTGCCGAAATCCCGGAAGATGGGTGCACATCATCTTTGTCCAAAACTCTCCAACGCATCCCGCAACCGCATACGTGTAATATTCAAAATCGTGGATGGCCTTTAACGCATGCAAAGGCTGCCCATTTGTTGTGGGAAACTGGTGGAGGTCGAATTCCATACCTCCAATGAGCACGGTCAAGACCTGAGCAATATGAGATCTATCGGTTGAACTGAACCCTTGAAAAATGCGGAAACACCCCTCCAACTCTTCCAACAAACGGCGCTCATCAGGGTTTGCTTGCTTGGTAATGACTCGCGCCTGGATCCTTTGGATTCGCCCCCAATCAGGTGAGCTTCTCCAAAGCTGCCCCTTCATTTGACCTAAGCACTCCAAACGAACAGCATCATCCAATTCGCCCGTATCAGCGATCGTATCCGCGGCCCTGGCCAACAAGTAGGCCAGTCCAATTTGTGAACGGACCGCGTGAGGCAGAATGGCAAGCGTTAAATAAAATGAGCGGGAAACCCGCTTGAGAACATCCTTGAAAAGATTCTGATCTGATGAAGAAAGGTGCATAGGCTACCGGACGATGAGACGGCCTTCCATCCCTTGCTCACGATGGCTGGGGAAAAAAAGGAGTTTCTTGTCACAGTAAAATGGGTAGATGCCGGGTTCGGTTAACGTCAGGGTGACGGCTCGGGTATCGCCACTGGAAATGTCGACATCGACCAAACGGATACCGTTGGGGTCATCCAGCAAAAAGTTGTGAGGAACCAAAAAGGACTCATTGCTCAGAGTTAATGTCACCGGTTTGTCCACTTCCACAAACACGTCTGACGGCGTAAATGAGTAACTTTCCATACGAATGAGCACCTGTTGTCCAAAAGGCGGTTCCAGGTGAGACAAGGAAGATTCGGTCGGTTGGGCATAGAGGCCGTCAGTAAAACCCCATTGGCCTAGTAAGACGGCAAGCCCCATAACTAATCGTGTATAATGATTTAAAAATAACATGACCAGGAAAAAATCCCCCCGTGTGAGAGAAGGTTATCATAACGGTTTTCAAGAGGAGCGTCATCCAATTCACGCTCTTGACTCTCAGGTAAA
>JAOUGQ010000363.1 GCA_029865515.1 Nitrospirota bacterium | reverse complement strand
TCCGAGAAAAAGTCCTGGAGTTTTTTTTGCCGCCCACCGAAACCCTTGGGACAAAAAATATCCCCCGGCACCCAACTTCGTAACGTCAGTTCAGGAGTGAACGTCGCCGGATCAAGATGAATTTCCAAGGAGTGAATACGGGACTCAAGTACTGGAGGTGATTTCCTCGAAACCATAATTCGTTGTCCTGTAGGGAACCATACCACCTCACCAGGAATTGGCAAGGGTACCACCCTCACGCTGGAAAGATCCGCCGCAGGAAGATTCCTCTCCACACGACGGCGAACCACAAGACGGTCATATTCCTGGCTGACCAATACCCCGTTGCATTCTATCGTCCAACCAGACTGCCCATGTTCCAACCGGTCTAACACCCGCTCCACGATATCGAACCTCGGCCCCTGGGTGTTTCCGACAACCTGCTGAAGACTCTGGCGAACCACCCGACGACGAATGGGCAAAGGCACCTGTAGAAGTGCCAAACGGTCAAATTGTCGCTCTCCTGTTCCATCAGACACACACGTGCGCTGAAAGGCTTCATGGGCTAATTCTTCGAGGTATGCATGATCATCACGAAGAATGTGGGCCTGCCTGGTCAACACGTTCACAATCCCAAGAGAATACGTTTTCAATTGAGGAATCAAGTCCTGGCGAATGCGATTCCGGAGGTATGCCGGTTGAAAATTGCTGGAATCCAGTCGAAAGTCTTCCTGTCGCTCTTGCAGATAACTCAAAATTTCACTCCGTTGGATATCAAGTAAAGGGCGAACCACGTTTGCTCCCCGTTTGGGAGGAATCCCGCCTAATCCACCCGTTCCACACCCGCGAAGCATCCACATCAGAACCGTCTCAGCTTGATCATCTGCGGTATGGCCAAACGCTAATTTTGTCGCCTTCCGGTCACGGACCATCTTTTCTAACGCGTGATACCGAACCGTTCGGGCATATTCCTGGAGTGATTGCTTCTCCAATTTAGCATCCTGCTTATTGAGATGAAGCCGGCAAACCATGACAGGCACTCCGAACTTCTTCGCTAAGGCCTCCACAAACTTCGCGTCCCCTTCACTTTCAGCACCCCGGAAGCCATGATCCACATGCCCGATACATAAGTCCCAATTCCACCGTTCCCGCAGGGTCACTAAGCACCTGAAAAGGGCCACAGAGTCGGGGCCACCCGAAACCGCCACCATAATCCGGTCTCCTGGCGAACATAACCTATTCGCCCGAATGGCTTGATCAACTTGTTCTTCCATCCCAACAAAAGGGAGCCGACTTTCCATCTACAAACCTCTCCCCTGGATAACTGCGGGAATTCTGGGTTTTCCTGAATAGTCCTGCAAGATTTCCCTGGCCCGCTGCCCATCGTGATCCATTTGTTTCACAAGATCCTGAACATGGACAAAAGTCATGTCCCCGCGAACCCCTTCAATGAAATGCACCGAAATTTCTTCTCCGTAAAACTGAACGGTCTTATCAAAAATATGAACTTCCAACAACCGCTCCCCCTCCGAAAACGTCGGACGTTTGCCGATGTACGCGATAGAATCCAAACACTCCACTTTAAACACCGTCAGCGTGGCATAGACCCCATCCGCTGGAAGTACCCGATGTCCAGGGAGTCGAATATTGGCTGTCGGCCATCCTAACTGACTCCCTCGTTTCTCTCCGGGAATGACAGCCCCTCGTAACATGTAAGGCCGCCCAAGACATTGTGCGCCTTGCGTCACATCTCCGGCGGCCAGACATTTCCGAATGCGCGTCGAACTCACCACATCCTGACCCATCATCACCGGCGCGATCGGCTCGACCGAAAAGTCCCCCTCAATCCCCAGTGTAATCAGATCCTTCACCGTGCCACTCCGTCCCTTGCCGAACACAAAATTTTCTCCGACTAACAACTTCCGGATCCCGAGGCCGTCTCGTAACACCTGACCGACAAACTGGTCAGGGGTCAGACTGGCTAACGCCTTCGTAAACGGGAGAATCACCAGTTCTGCTATGCCAAGGTGTTCAAAAAAAGCAATCTTTTCATGGTCCTCTGATAAAAATTTATGGGCATATCCAGGACGCAAGACCTCCACGGGATGCGGGTCAAAGGACAACACCATAGGAAACCCGTTCATCTGTTGAGCCCGATCTACGACAGCCTGCACCAGGGCACGGTGCCCCAGATGCTGCCCATCAAAATTACCAATGGTGAGAACAGGACAGGACGCGGGAGGGAGGGACGGTAATCCTCTAGTAATCTTCATACACTATCACGGTTGAGGAGACACGCTGCCTCCTTGGCAAAATACGTCAGAATCAAATCCGCTCCCGCGCGTTTAATCGATAACAAACTTTCCATCATGACCGAAGCTTCGTTGATCCAACCCAATTGAGCCGCCGCTTTGATCATGCTGTATTCTCCACTCACTTGATAGGCCGCCACTGGAACAGCAACAAGCTCACGAACCCGTCGAACAATATCCAAATAGAACAAGGCCGGTTTCACCATAACAATGTCGGCGCCTTCCTGAACATCCAGTTCAACCTCACGAAGGGCTTCCCTCGCGTTGGCCGGATCCATTTGATAGGACCGGCGGTCACCAAAGGACGGACTGGAGAAGGCCGCATCACGGAACGGTGCATATAACGCCGAGGCATACTTGGCGGAATAGGCCATAATCGGCATTTCAGAAAGCCCCCGTTGGTCCAATGCCTGACGAATAGCAGCAACCCGGCCATCCATCATATCGGAAGGGGCAACCATATCGACCCCGGCCTCCGCGTGACTCAGCGCCATGGCCTGAAGACACTCGAGGGTTTCATCATTCAGAATCCGGCCTTCACGGACAATCCCGCAATGGCCATGCGAGGTATATTCATCAATGCACACATCGGTGATCACCATTAACTCAGGCAATCGGTCCTTAATGGCCCGAACAGCACGCTGAACGACCCCTTCCTTTTCATAGGCCGTGGATCCACGCTCATCTTTATGCTCAGGAATTCCAAACAGAATGACGGCCGGAATCCCCAATTCCCAGGCCTCTTTGGCCTCCTGAACCACACGATCAACCGACCAGCGCCACTGGCCAGGCATCGACGCGATCGGTTCCTGTTTGTTCTTGCCAAAGGTCACAAACAACGGATAGATAAGATTCGACGGGGTCAGTTGCGTCTCACGGACCATTCGCCGGAGAGATTCATACTGGCGTAATCGTCGTAATCGGTGAATGGGGAA